>NZ_JAMQUU010000036.1:0-27357 GCF_025594975.1 Turicibacter sp. T129
GCATGATGGTCTATATAGAAACAAAAATATTTTCTACATTTAATGCAGCACCCCAAATATGTGATAGTCCTGCTGTAGGTCACCTGCCATGCGAAGTATGTTTCATCCATTGGTAGGGCTTGGGTCACCTAGCGGATTTCTAAAAGAAATCTATTCCTCCATTATTAAGGCTTAAAATTTTCTCTGAAGAAAATTTATCTGGACTTATATAGATAAAGAGCGAGGGTACCGCTTTGACTCTCCATTGATTCAAATTACGTACCCTCTTTTTTTGCTAGAAATAAAGTGCTAATATTCCATTTAAATCGGCGACTCTTCCTTCACCAATGGCTTTAAATTGCCAATCAGATCCACTACGGAATAATTCAGCAAAAATTATTGCTGTTGCTGTTGATCCATGTTCACGTAAATCAAAGCGACAAATTTCTCTGTTATTTTTTTGTGTATCTAGTAATCGAACATAGGCATTGTTCACCATGCCAAAGGTTTGACGCTTAGTCTGAGCATCAGCAATCGTTACAACGAACACTATTTTATGAATATCTGAATTAACTTTCGTTAAGTCAATTTGAATCGTCTCATCATCACCGTCCCCAAAGCCTGTACGATTATCTCCCATAAGTTGGACTCCTTGAGCCGACTTATTATTAAAGAAGACAACATTCTCAACCGAATTAACTTTATTATTTTGGTCTAATAAAAATGCTGAGATATCTAAGTCAAAATCTTGACCATTATTTGCTACATCCCATCCAGCGCCTAACATGACTTGTTGAAGCCCAGGCTCTTTTTTGGTTAAATCTAAAATATCATTTTTCTTTAAATTTAAAACTGGTATTTGCTGTGTTGAAGTTTGATTATTGAAATTAAAATTTCCACCTAAGTTAATTGCCATCATTGACACCTCATTTTATCGATATTGTGCAGCTAGTGTATTAATATCTGCTTGATAATATTGTCCAACTGCTTTAAATTGCCACTCTCCATTTGTTTTTACTAATTCTGACATGATGATTGCTGTATTTTCTCCACCATCTTCAGTTAAATTAAAGCGACAAATTTCAGCTCCATGTTTATCCTCGTTCATTAAACGAACATAGGCATTTTGAACTTTAGAAAAGCTTTGATTACGTGATTTCGCATTATAAATGACAACACCAGTCACTACTTTATGGCACTGTACAGGTAACTGATTCAGTGTAATAGAAACTTTTTCATCATCACCTTCACCTTCTCCTGTTAGGTTATCACCATGTAGCATAATCCCCTGGCCTTTTTTATGTCCAAAGTAAATCAAGCCTTGATTAATTAATTTTCCATTAGCATCTAGTAAAAAGTTAACTAAATCTAAGTCATAATCGGCTCCCCCACCAAATAATCCAAGGAAACCACCCTTATTTTTAATAACATCCCATCCAGCACCAACTAATAAGCGATTTAATGACGGGTCCTTTTTTGTTAAGTCTAATATATCATTTTTCTTTAAATTTAATAAATTAGCCATCTGTTTATCCCCATTCTTTTAAATATATAGGCGTAATAGCCCATTTAAATCCGCAATCTTTCCTTCTCCAAGTGCTTTGAACTGCCACTCACTTCCTTGTCGATATAGTTCTGCAAAAATCACACTTGTTGCAGTCGAACCGTTCTCTCTTAAATTAAAGCGGCAAATTTCTTTTTCTTGATGCTCTACATCTAATAATCTGATATATGAATTCTCTACCATTCCAAAGGTTTGACGTTTAAGGTGAGCTTCGTGAATCGTTACTATAAAGAGAATCTTTTGAACGTACGATTCAATTTGAGTTAAATCAATTTGAATTCGTTCATCATCTCCTTCACCAAATCCCGTACGATTATCACCTTCTAATAAAATACCTTGTCCAGCCATATTATTAAAGAAAATCACATCTTGAGGAATATTTTCCACTTTATTTTGTGAATTAAGTAAAAACGCTGCAATATCTAAATCAAAATCTTGACCATTAGTCGCTACATCCCATCCAGCGCCCAACACCACTTGTTTTAAACCTGGATTTTTTTTAGTTAAATCTAAAATATCATTCTTATTTAAGTTCAATAAATTAGGTTCATTTTGACTGACTGTTTCATTTCTTCTTCCGATATGTCCTAAATTGATGGCCATTTTTCCTCTACTGTCAAGTCTCCCATCGTTAACAGTAGTACCTCCTTCCAACATTTCATTTTCCACAATACTCCTGCTGTTATTCCTGTTTGTCAACTTTAATTTTATCACTTTTTAACATCATTTTCCATAAGAATAAAGCCACAATAACTCAAATTTCGTAGAGTTATTGTGGCTAATCCGCTAAACATTGGCGCGTGTCATCGTATATTTAATACGTTCTAATCGTTTCGAATTTTCTTGACGCTCTAATTCATTTTGAGCTTGAATGGCTTTCGTCTCCTCAATCCCCTTCATAATCGTTTCATATGATTTTTCTAATGTTTCAATTTGAATTGAACTACCTGATGCCATCTTTGCAATCGCAACCGATTGATTCGCCGTACGGGCCGCGTTTCGCATCAATAATTCATTCGTTTTATCATCTAATTGCTTCATTGATTTGGCTTGAATCTCTTGACGTTTTAAAATAATCGCCTGCGCGAGACACTGCTTAAAGATTGGTAAAGTAATAATGAATGACGAATTAATTTTACGCATTAAATTAAAGTTTGATAGTTGAATCGTTTGAATCATCGGTACTGTTTGAATAGCCACATTTTCTGCAAGTTGTAAGTCATACACACGTTGAGATAGCATCTCTTTACAGACTTCTAATTTTTGAATCATCATTTGTCGCTCTTCCTGTGCCATCGTGACATCATGACTCATCACTGCGAGATAATGATCAACTTCTTCAAGTGCCAACTCTCCAGCTACAATATATTTCTCAAGCAATTGATAATAATGTAAATTCCCATCATATAACTTTTTTAAATGAGCATTGGATTCTTTAATATCTGCTTCATATTTTTTTAGTAAGACATACACCTTTTCCACTTCATAACCCATCGTATCATATTTTTGAAACAACTTGGCAACGGTATTGCCTACATTTTTGAATAGCTTCGAAATCATAGAATCTTCTTTTACATTTTCAAGCTCAGTTACATCAAATTTATCCATAATCTTAGTTAAAGCCACTAACATCTCACTTGCTTCTTCTGATTTGACAGAACGCATCGATGATAAAAGCTCATCTGAAATCTGTGAAATGCACTCACTCGCTTGTTGTCCAAACATAATAATAGAGTTAGGATTTTGAACCTCAATTTCACTCGTTAATGCCTGCACTTCAGGAAGCTCTCTTAAACGTTGCTTATAAGCAGTTAGCGTTTGAACATCCATCTCCTGATTCATCACATCCATTGATTGATCGAAAGGTATCATTCCATCGCCTGTATCAAACATTGAGCTCATCTTATTAGAATTTTGATGATTCATCATCTCTTCCCATGATGGATCACTCATTTCCATTCTTTGATTGAATTCTTGATTACTCTTTTCATTCATCCTTCATTCCCCTTTTCTTTATCGATTCAAAAACCTTGATAAAACACTCTGTTTTAAACTCATTAACGATTGATAAGTAGACGCATAATCCATTGTATCTAAACGTCTGACATTAATCGCTGTTTGCTTAATATATTTATGAATATTAAATAAACCCGATGGATTGAAGATAATAATATCTAATCCGATTTTATGAAGATACCCAAGCAGAAGAACACTTGAATCCGAAAGATTCTCTTCCTCATTTAAATAAATCACAAGTTTTGGAACATCTTGTGTATAATCAAAGTTATCAATTAAACGAATGATTTCTTCATTTAAATTCAGCACAAGGTATAATAGTTTTAAAATCATTTCTTTTTCCAATAGACAAGCAAATAAATTTTCATCTTTTATCGTTTCATTAAACTTTTGTAATAAAAAGTACTGTAATTCATCACTATATTTTTTCCATTGATAAAACGGCAGTTCACTTATCTCCTTGTAATCAAAGCTACCATCACTTAACTCGCAAAACATAAGTTGATACATCGCATCTTTATCAATTGAATCAGAACTAATCTTTTCCTGATTAAAAAATAACGTCTGTTTACTTTGAATACAATATTGAACTAAACGACGATATTCCAATTTATCTTGATAACGGCCATCAATCTTATAAAAGAAACATGGAATCCAAACTTTATTTCCTTCTGTTTTAAACCCTTCGCGTATCCGACTAGGTTCTTTCCAATAAGTATAGATATCCTCTACAATGGTATCCAATAAGACACTTTTGGTAGTCCCACTTCGAAATTGCCAAGGCCTATACATCCCAGTCTGATTGAACAATTGTTCATGAATTTCTCGTTCCCATGTTTTTGTCATCGTTTCCACTCGGTTGATTTCGACACCACGTGAAGCCTTTTGCTCAAACATTTCAAGTGGAGCAATTCCTAATTCTTTTTGGCATTGTGATAACCGATCCTGATCAATCTCATCAAAATATTCTTCTTTTAATGGATTTAAATATAAAACATCAAATCCCATTCGATATAACAATATTAAAAAGTAAATTTCATGACGCTCGATTGTTCCATAATAAAAACATTTTGGATTATATGCTTGATCAAAAGTGAGTCCTCTAATATACGAATAACTCCACACAATAAGTTTAGTAATAAAATTATTTCGAACACTCTCACTAAAGAACTGTTCATTTTTACTTGCGAGCTTCACCGTATAATCTAGCACATTTAAGAAAAGCTGATTCACTTGCTGATCATCAAAAATCGTGATATCTTGCTGAGCTAAATCATCAATATTCATTTGCTGTAATTCTTTATATACATAATCAATCACTTCAAGTTCCGCTTGTACCGGGATTTCCATTTCAAAAAATAAGCAAAGCGATTGATGTTCGTGATATTTCACTTGCAATGTCTTTAAAGCATTGTGATAACTTGTTTCATCATTCATTCCAATGACACGATAGAACAACGGCTTTAATCCATCCTGCGTTTCACGCTCATATCTTTTTCGAAATATTTCAAAGATAAGTCGTGTTAATTCCATCGCCATTCCCCCATTCTAACCTAAGATTACCTCTTTATTGTAACGTATCCCACCAATTTTATGCAATTTTTTTCCTATTCTTACATTAAACTTTCAAGTTCAGATGAAAGATAATCTAAAATTTCCTCAGTTGCAAGAATGCCATTAGCTGTCGTCACTTTAGCGTGGTCATGTTTAAAACAAGCATGGCCAGGTAAAATCGTTCGTCCAATTTTCGTAAATTGTTCATCCACTTCACTATCCCCAGATGTCACGATATGTTGCCAATTAAAACGTTCGATTAAATATGAAAGGGCTCGTTCCTTATTAATTCGTTGATCCATGATGAAGACTTTACGACCGACCAGCATGATTTCATTTGAAGTCTGAAGTTCCTCCTTTAAACGCAGCCATCCGTTTTTCGCTGCTTCATCATCTGAAAACTTCATTGATAAATAAAATCCTTCTGTCAAATCCAATCGCTCATAATCGATTCCAAGTTGTTGGATGACCTCAAATTCACGTTGAATCATGTCTTCATTAATCATTAATCGCATGTGTTTTTCCCACTCCAAATCAAGCTGGCCATTCACATAAATTTGAACACCATTCGTACAAATGAGAAAGGGTAGATGATAATCTCTAAGAAACTGAATACGCAGCGTTTGGGAAAGACTTCGCATCGTACACGGAACAAAAATCAACTGTTGATTTAAGAGCAATTCTTGTAACTTTTCATAACTACTGCTTGTCATATACGTAATTTCTTTCTGACCGATTGATTCGACGCAATAATAATCAGGATGTTTCGAATGAATAATGGTGCGATCCAAGTCTGTCACAAAATAAAGTTTGGGCATCTCTACCGCCTCCTTAGTCAATAATAGCGATAGCTTCATAGTCGCCTGCAACATACGTTTGAATTGGCACTTGTTTTTCTTTAGCTAACTGAATTAAGTGAGCAACATCTTGATTTTGTTGATTCTTGAGTAATAAAACTTTCGCTTGACGCCTTAGTAATACGCGTGTGGCTTCACCAATACTGAGCTTAATTTTATGACGATTTGTAACCTGATAATCTGTTTGAACTTGCGTCACTACTTGTTCTGCGTATTCTAGCTGTACAGGTTCAAAAGATGGAAGACCTGATAATGAACCGATTTCAAACTGGGTACTGATTTCATCAACAAAACATTGAGATACATCCACATCGCTTAATCGATGCAACGTTTTTGCTCCATGAAACTCACCTGGTAAAATAACTTGTTCATTATGAATCGTTCGACTAATTAAGCCACTGACCGTTGCATTTAAACAACAATTAGGAATATTAATATCGCGTCGGGTTCCATAAATTCGACATCGTTTTGCTGGATCAGCTAAAACGGCCAATTCATCATCGAGTGTCGTCCCATACGTTTGATTAAACTTGGCGATGGATAAGCGTAGCTCTTTAATAATCGAACCTTTCCCCGTCCAGCCATCAATAAATTGAATAGTCGCAGTTGGATGATGAGCGATAATATATGAAAGAGCGACCTCATCAATTCCTTTTCCTCGAATGATGGACAGACTATAATGAGGGACCTCAAGATTATATTGGTCTTTTAAATACCGCTTCACCAAGATGCCAAATGGTGTTCCTGCACGAGCAAGCGAAACGACGACCAAGTTATGTCCTCGATAAGCTAACATTTGCTCACTTAACTTAGCGATATAGTTCGCTAACTCAGCTTTTTTCATGTCTAATAAAGTGAGAAAAAGTGATTGAATTGTTGAACTTGGACGCTCTTCTTTTGAAATCATCTCAGAATAATTAACGCCTTGATTAATCAAGGCCTCTTTTTCTTCAACGGTGATTTCTTGAACTAAGTCGGTGACATCCTTCAATAAAAAGATGCATGAATCTTCGTAACTGTGTTGAACTAGTTTCATCCCTTCTCCCCCTACAACTGTACATTCAAACTATGACTCGTTAACTTGACATTCAACGGTCGCTCCGTAATCCAAACGACCTGATCATACTCCGCCTCAATCCCATCTTTATTATAAAAATAATATGGAATCTCGCCATCATAAAAAAGATGTTTTTGCTGGATTGGGCCATCTAGCTCACAATAAATCGGACTACGCGTCGTACTTTTAAAGAAAACATTCCCTTCTAAATAAGCTGCAATCCGAGATGGAATATAAATATCCTCGCCATGACCGAGTACTAGAACCCTCTTCGCTCCACATAACTTCGATTGAATCTGTTTCGCTATCTGTTCGCAGAGTAACTCAAGTTCAAGAATTTCTTCTTGAGCAATGCCAAAACGCCCACTCTGAGCATAATACTGCTTAATCCCCTGACTTGTCTCACACGATAAACGCTTGATCATTTGTAATTGATGAATCTCTTGTTTAGATGCTATAACATCTGGACATTCATCTTCGTACACCGTCTCCTCGTTTAATATCACTTCTCCTTTAACTAACGCACGAATCTCAATTTCAACCTTATTCACCGCACAAAAATCATCAATTATTTGTTGATGCTCATCTGTTCGCCAATCTAAAATAGAAAGCACCGTAAACTTTCGAATCGGAGTCACCCGAATTAATTCTTGAATGATATTTAATAACGATTTCCCTGTCGTTAACTCGTCATCGACTAAAATCAAATGCTTCACTGTTGCTAATATCTCCTGATTTAAAGGATAACAACGATGTGTCGTTGCATGAGAATGCTCCTCTTCAAACTGTAACAAGCTCTCATACTCAGTAATCGGCTCACGTGTCGTATGTAAATAATAACTATCGGTAATGGCTGACGCAACAGCCATCCCTAGCCCTGTTGCCGTTTCAGCAAAACCTAGAACAGCCACACGCTCTATTGGTTGATAACAACGTTCCATCGCCTGACGAACAACAGTTGTCTTCTGCAGCGATTGATTAATATAGTCAATCAAGACTTGTGTTTCTTTCGTTTTTCCATAAATTAAAGAAGCTAATAAATAGCCCATCGCACGACAAATGTCCGGACGAACCTCCACGTGCTTTCCTATCACTTTACTAATAAATAAAAAATTACGTTTAGAATTCCGACTACGTTTTCCGATGACCATCAGTTGATTTAAATCTAAACCATATGAATTCTCATTAATTTTAAATTCCATGCGACTTCCCCCTAATACAAGTCTTTCACGACAACCCCTTCGGCTAATACACCAAATACTGCTGCACGTTTCATGATTTTATGTGCCCAATTTAAGTGAGGACTTACTTCATTCATCTTATTATCGCCTTCTCCTTTAAATACTCCGCCTTCGTCGGCATTTTCAATAATAGACAAAGCATCTTGATAATTTTCATAACTCACCGTATAAGATAAGTTAATATACTTTGTTTGTGTTGGATGAATGGCTGTTTTTCCGTGAAATCCATTTTCTTGGTCTTCATATAATTCACGAAGTAATCCTTGGATCTCATTTGAAGTAGCATCCTTTGAAAAATATTCCCAAACAGGTCCTGAAATGACATAATCAAGCTCCTGACGCCCAAACATATTCACAATATCAATCAATACCTCACTTACGACACGTAATTGATAAATCGAAGAAGTTATCTGACGACGCAATCCATATGCAGAGGAAAAATCCGTTCCCCCCACTCGAACATTTAAAATCAACTCATGATAAGCTTCAAGTAATTCACGAATGGCTATTAATTGTGAAAATCGTGTTTCTTTATAAATTAAATCTGGACTTTCTAAGATAGGCATTGCAAACAATGTCTTTTTTAATCGGTCATTCGCAGCTTTTAATATCTTTAAATAATCCTCTCCATTTTCCATCGTAAATTTAGGAAAGCTAAATCCGGTTAAGTATTTCGCGTGTTGTGGCGTCAATCGATCAACAAAGTGTGAAAATTGTGTAACACTTCGAACTCGCAAAAAGATTAACGGAAGTACTTCCTCTTTCAATGTACCTCTCACTTCAGCTTCACCTAAATCTTGAAGGAATTTTAAAGTATTTTCCTCACATCGAAACAAATCAGCCTCACGAATCCCGTCTTCAAAACAGATAGTGACCGATCCGGTATACGGAATCCCATAGATTAACTTGTTAAATAAATCCATTAATCCATTCATATAAAGATTCGCTCCTACCGCATATTGAAGCATTGATTTATCCTGGCGATCAATCGTTTGTGGCTGTAAATAAAAGAAATTTGAATCGACGCTTGTAAAATATCTCATTTTCCTATCTCCCATCCTCGTTCTTAATCTTTTTCATCATCTTACAATATTTATTACAAATTATAACAATTTAACTTACTCATTTATTGTAATTCATTCTACAAAAATTAGAAAGCAAAAGAAATGAGAGAAAATGTATAAAAACTTAACATTTAAAAGAGGAAGTATCACCTTCTTGACGTATAGCATGTCAGGAGGTGATCATTATGCCAGTCAAAACGAAGCTCGTCTCTATCATCCAACGAGCTGAAACCTTAAAGGCAAGTGATATTCATTTCATCTTAAAAGAGAATAAAATACTCGTTCAATTCCGTGTTGGAGCTTTTATGATTCCTCATGAAGCCATTCCCATTTCTTTATATGAGCAGTTGCTCGCCTATATTAAATTTCAAGCCTCACTCACTCTCACGCATCCTCGTCAACCTCAATCGGGATTATTACAGCTTCAGACTGACTCGACCATCTATTATACACGAGTCTCCATTCTCCCCACCTCACACTATCAAAGTCTTGTCCTACGCCTCATTAATCATCAACAACAAAAAACACTCGATGACATCCCTTACTTTATTCAGAATGTCGATATTTTAAAAGATATGGCGAAGATGCAGGCTGGACTGATTTTAATTAGCGGACCAACGGGAAGCGGGAAAACAACAACAACCTATGCCTTCATTGATTACCTTAAACATCACTTAGGAAAAAGCATCGTCACAATTGAAGATCCGGTTGAATATCAACAACCTGATATCGTCCAAATGCAAGTGAATGAAAGCCTGGGAATGACTTATGACGTTGGGATTAAAGAAATTTTACGCCATGATCCAGATGTTATTATTATCGGTGAAATCCGTGATACTCAAACAGCCCATCAAGCACTACGAGCTGCTTTTACAGGTCATCTAGTCATCTCAACGGTACATGCCAAAAATGTCATGGGAACGATAACTCGCTTACTCGATTTAGGTATTTCTTTGCAAGAACTCGAACAGGCACTTGTAGGCGTTGTTAATCAACGACTGATACAAAAGGAGGATGAACGAAAAGCCATCTTTGAACTTTGCTTCGGTGAGCAACTCGACCACTTATTCTCACAAATCCAACAAGGAAATCTTTGCTCACTCCCGTATAAAACACTAGATGAGGAGTTATTTGAATGTCAACATCACGTCAGCTAAATCACTATTGGACACTCCCTACTCAACAAAAGTTTCTTTCCCGCTTCAGCCAATTACTTGAACAGGGATTTTCTATTGCGCAGGCACTTGATGTCATGACCTCACTCTTTAAAAAAGAAGCCATTGATTTTATGTTAAACTGCTGTGCCAGTGGTCAATCTTTTGCCACTACCTTAGAAGCTTGTCATTTTGAAAAAAGAATCGTCTATATCGTCAGGTGTAGTGAAGAAGCAGGCTCCTTATTACAAGGATTACAAAAATCTGCCCAATATAGTGACTATCATCTTCAAAGCAAAACTGAGCTGAATAAGAAGCTTCGTTATCCTGTCTCTTTATTTGCTTTAATGATTGTGATTTTGGCTAGTGTTTATTTCTTTTTCTTTCCTCAACTTGATAGCTTTTACAATAGTTTTAATATCGAAGGTGATCAAAGCCTATTAAACTCCATTCTTCTCATTTTAGGGATCGTACTCGCTTTCTTTGTCCTCATCGGATGTTTTGCATTCCTTACCTTAAAGTGGCATGGTAAAAGATTTCAAATGAAGATGAAATACTTCTTATTTCACTATCCACTACTGAGACAACTATTTCAAAAAGTATTTTCTTATTATTTTAGCAGTCAATGGCTCGTCTTCTTAAACTGTGGCCTTCCCCTAAAAGAAAGTCTCTTGATGATGAGAAACTTCGAAACCATCCCCATGATTCAACTCATCATTTATGAATTTCAGACTCAGCTAGAAGCAGGTGTTTCACTTGAAGACGTCTTTCATCAAAGTCCTTACTTTACGCCTTACTTCAAACTCATCATGAAACACGCCTTACAAATCGGACAAGTTCATACTGAACTTGGTTACTATACAAAATCCGAGCTCCAAATGCTGACCAACATGCTAAATAACACGTTTAAAATTATTCAATTTACTTTCTTGATGCTTATTGGTTTCATCATCATTCTTATCTATCTGAGCCTGCTACAACCCGTCTTTCAAATGGCTCAACTCATCTAATAAAATCTAGGAGGAATAAATTTATGAAAAAATTAATCAACAAAAATCAAAAAGGATTTACATTAATTGAAATGCTTATTGTCATGATTATCGTTGGAATATTAGTGGTACTAGCATTCCCACAGGCAAGTGCTGCCCTTACAAAAGCTAATGAAACAGGATGCGAAGCTTTCCAATCATCAGTGAGGGCTAAACAAACCTCAAATAAACTTTTAGGACTTAGTACTAATGAGGGGATTAATGAAGCTGATGGAAAAAAAGTCTGTGGTAATGATTATACTATTCCCGATTTTGAATAATGTTTAACAATCAAAAAGCATTTACTCTCATTGAAGCCCTTCTGGCTCTAACTATCACAGGAATAATTTATCTTTTGAGTGCCCCAACTTTCATCAAGCTTTATGATCATATGAAGCTCAATCAAGCCACTTCAGTCCTTCAATCAGATTTGCATTATGTCAGAGAGTATAATATGATGCCCATTCAAGGCAGCACTTTATCCATTCGAATCTTTCATAAACAAAACTATTATGTCATCATTCAAAATAACTCCAAAATAAAAATAAAGCGTCAATTTCCACCAGGCATTAGTATTCCATCTGTGAGTGCTAATACGACGGACCTCACCTTTAATAACCTCGGTCATGTCTCGAATGGGAAGACAATAACCATTCAAAGTGAACATTTCAAAAAAAATATTGTTTTTTCGATTGGAACAGGAGGAATCGATATTCGTGAAGCCAATTAATCAGCAGGGATATATCCTCACAGAATGTCTCGTTGGACTTATTATCTTAACCACAATCGGAATCACGCTAGTCAAAACCCTCCCCACTTTGCTTCAAATCCAACAACAACTTGAAATAGAACAAGCCATCTACTATAAACTTTACGAACTTAAAGATCAATCATTCTTTTATCAAACTGCCTATGACTTTCCTCTAGAGTTTGTTAACCCTATTTCATATACCGTCACCCAAAAAGATGCTAAACTTTGCGCAACGTATAAACGAGGTGATTTTACTGATAAAACGATCTGTTTTTAAACTTTCTAATCACGGCTTTCTACTCGTTGAACATCTAATCGCATTGTCCATCACCGCCTTACTCGTTCTCTTAATAACCCAGCTCCTTCCACTCATTAACTTCTATCAAGTCGATCTAAATCAAGTCACGCAACAAGAAATTAGTGTACTTCGCACTCAACTTCAAAAGGAAGCCAAACGTGCCAATCATTTTTCCAATACGTCCTCTCAATTTCAAATTCACTTAGCCAATGGAACCGTCCCAACCTATTACATCTCCAATCATCGTCTCATGCGTCAAGTGGGCGGAAAAGGAGGCGAAGTCGCTCTCTATCACTGTGACAAACTTACCACTACCCTTCATCATGACCAATCAGTTACCCTCACTTTACACAGCTCAAATGGTAATCAATATACCATTTACCTCTCCTCTTCTTTATTCCCCTTACAATTGACAGAGTCATATGAAACAGCATCTGAGGAGTTAAATAAAGAAAAATTAAATGAAACCATACAGGATAAGTTAGATGAAGCACAATTAATTGAAATTTTCCAGGAGGGATTAGATGAAGAATGAACAAGGGGTGATTCTTCCATTGACATTGGCTATCAGTTTTATTATCGCCCTTCTCCTACTCCATTTCGCTTATCGAATCGAAAATCAGGTTCGGACTTATGAACTCGAGCAACAGCATTTCATACTATCCATCCTTGAAAAAGAATGTCTAGCCACTATCATAGACGAATTATCTGACGCTAATTTTACCCCAAGCAATAACATGCCATCAAAAATAATTAACTTACACAACGGAACCACGGCTACTTTTACGTATTCAAATGGATATGAAAAACTTGAAGTGACCTATAAATTTCTTTATAATGAATATTTAGGACAAGGAACTGTTGAATACAATAAAAAGCAACAAACATATCTTTTAAAATAGAGGTGAGATGCATGAGGCCAATCGTCTTAATTGGGATGATGGGAAGTGGAAAAACAACTATTGGGAAAAAATTAGCAATGGACTTAAATTTATCGTGGGTTGATACCGATTTGTATATTGAAAACACAAAACACCAAAGCATTTCTTCCATTTTCGAAACACAAGGTGAATCTTATTTTCGTGATTGTGAAACAAATGCCCTACAACAACTAATCAATCATCCAGGCGTAATCTCTACCGGAGGTGGTATCATCGTTCGTCAAGAAAATCGCCAACTATTAACTGAACACACACTAGTTATTTTTTTAGAAACTGAGATTACCACACTAATAAAACGACTTGATATTAATAATCGTCCTTTGTTACAAAATGAGATAATCGAAACCAAACTAACTTCTTTATATAAAGCGCGTGAAAACTTTTATCGTGACTGCGCCCATATAACGGTTAAGACGGATCACTTAACTGTAGCAGAGGTGGTTGAACAAATTAAAAATCAAATGAATCAATAAAAGAAGGAGATTAATCCTTCTTTTATTATGTTCTGAGTATAAAAAAAGTCATGTAATCAAACGATTACATGACGTTCTAAGCTAAAAATGGATTATGTTTTGATTCTTCCTCAATTGTTGTACATTCTCCGTGCCCTGGATAAACAAGTGTCTGTCCTGGCAACGTTAATAATTTACGTCTAATCCCTGTCACTAATTGCTCATGATTTCCGTAAATAAAGTCAGTACGTCCGATTGCCTGCTTAAATAATGTATCTCCTGTAAAGACCATCTCATCTTCTTCAAAATAATAGCATAAGCTTCCTGTTGTATGACCTGGAACATGAAAAACTTTTATTTTTGTTTCTAAACACTCAATGCTCTCTTCATCACTTACAAAACGATACTCAAAATCAGGATTTAAAATGAGACGCTCATAAATCATCGGCGATAAATTCACTTCAGATTTCTCAAAATATTCTTTTTCCTTTTTATGCGCGTAAATTGGCACTTGATATTTTTCTACTAACTCATTCACTGCACCAATATGATCAAAATGTCCATGTGTTAAAAAAATCGCCTCTAATTTTAATTTTTTCATTCCTAAATATTGAATAATTTGATTAGCATTAGCCGCTGGATCAACAACAACTGCTCTTTCATGATTTGAAACGATATAACAAGACGTTTGTACAGGTCCTAAAACTAATGGATAGACTTTCACACTCATCACCTCTAATACGACTTAAAGCACCCTCAAAAAGGGTGCTTTTTTATTTCATTAAACTGTTTTTGCTAAATAAGCTGAACCAACGATTCCAGCGTCGTTTCCTAACTCGGCTAAAACGAACTCTGTTTGGCGAACTGCACTAAATGCATAGTTTTGATAATGTTTCACGATTGTATCAATTAAGATATCTCCTGCTTTAGAGACTCCACCACCGATGATAATTTTTTGTGGATCTGTCGTTGCAGCTAAGTTAGCAGCTGCTAAACCGATATAACGCCCTAATTGATCAACCATTTTTAATCCAACTGCATCTCCTGCTTTAGCTGCATCAAAAACATCTTTTGCTTCGATTTTTTCTAAGCTACGTAATGAAGAAGCTTCATCACATGCTGCTAAGTACTTTTCAGTTTCACGAACAATTCCTGTCGCTGATGCTACTGTTTCTAAGCATCCTTTTTTACCACAGTTACATTGATTTCCATCCTCTAATACAACAGCTAAATGTCCGATTTCTCCACCAGCACCATGAACACCGGCAACGACTTTACCATCTACGATAACTCCGCCACCAACACCAGTTCCTAAAGTGAACATAATGGCATCATGTGAACCTGCTGCAGCTCCTAACCATAACTCACCTAATGCCGCAACATTCGCGTCATTTCCGACTGCTACTGGAACTTTAACTAATGATTCTAACTCAGATTTAACATCACGCTCTGACCATCCTAAGTTAACAGCAACTTTAACAACTCCATTGTTATCAACTGGACCTGGAACACCTACTCCAACTCCTTCAACTTCTTCAATTTGAATTCCTTTTTCTTCACATTTTGCTTGGATTGTTTCTGCAATATTAGCAATAATATGATCCCCATTATCCGCTTTATTTGTAACAATTTCCCACGACTCTAGCACTTCACCTTTTGATGAGAATAAACCACATTTAATTGTCGTCCCACCAACATCAATTCCAAATACATACTTGTTCATTTTCAAAATTCCTCCTTATATTTCCTATCTAATCGGTCAAGTGAAATCAAACGCTTTCTTGTACCGTCTTTTTAATCTTATGAAAATCTTTTCTCATACATTTTATCATAATCTCATTATAATAAAAAGCTGTAAACCCTTTAATTTTATAATATTAACCGGTTACATATTAATTAAAATATATGAAAAAGCACTGTGCTTTGCACAGTGCTTACAGAAAAAAGAAATTATTTAACAGTTGCTAAAGTTTCTTTTAATACATTAACTGATTTAGTTAATTTTTCTTTTTCTTCTTCAGTGATGTTTAATTCAAATACTTCACGAACTCCGTTACGGTTGATGATTGCAGGAACTCCTACGAATACATCATTTTGTCCGTATTGTCCGTTTAAGTAAGCTGAAACTGATAAACAGCTATTTTCGTCGCTTAAGATAGCTTTAACGATACGAGTTAATGCCATACCGATTCCGTAATAAGTTGCACGTTTACGTTCAATGATGTGATATGCAGCATCACGTACGTTTACGTAGATTTGCTCTAAATCTTCTTTGTTGAATTTTGGATTTTTCGCAACAACGTCTAAGATTGGTTGAACACCAACTGTTGTATGAGACCATAATGGGAACTCAGTATCTCCGTGCTCACCAACGATGTATCCATGAACGTTACGTGGGTCAACATTTAAGTATTTTCCGATTTCATAACGTAAACGAGCAGTATCTAAAGTTGTTCCTGATCCGATTACACGATGACGTGGTAACCCTGATTCTTGCCATGCAACGTAAGTTAATACGTCTACTGGGTTACTTGCAATAACGAAGATTCCGTTGAATCCTGATTTCATAACTTCGCGAACGATTCCACGCATGATTTTTGCGTTTTTCTCAACTAAGTCTAAACGAGTTTCCCCTGGAGCTTGAGCAGCACCTGCAGTGATAACTACAACATCTGCAGTTTTGCAGTCTTCATATGTTCCAGCCCAGATATCCATTTTATTTGGGGCGAATGCTAAACCATGAGATAAATCCATTGCTTCCCCTTCAGCTTTATCTTTGTTTACGTCGACTAAAACGAATTCTTCTAATCCACCTTGATTTAACATTGAGTAAGCGAAACTCATTCCTACGAATCCAGTTCCAACTAAAACAACACGTCTTACACCTGTTTGCATTACTGTCACCTCTAATATATGTTTTTTTGACACACTAATTTGCATACAACTTCCACTAACTCCAACAGCTTCCATATTTGTGCTAATAACAAATGTGTCCTTAATTCATTTTTATTATATACCATAATACATTTTTTCACAAACAATATTAATCGAAAATTGCAAAAAAAGCGCTTTTTTAATAAAACGAAAACATTATTAACGTTTTCACAAACTTATTTCATCTAAGATTTCAATTACTTCTATACATAAAAAAAATCCTGTTGAATAACAGGATTTATAAAAAGGAAGTATTCCTTATTTTTTCTCGCGATGAGCAGTTGATTTACGGCAACGTGGGCAGTATTTATTCATCTCAAGACGTTCTGGGTTATTACGTTTATTTTTCTTAGAAATGTAGTTTTCTTCACCGCAAACTGTACATTTTAATGTAAGATTTACTCGCACTAAAATCCCTCCAATCTAATAACAACTTCTACATTATAGCATGAGAGACTACAAAAAACAAAGTTTTTTTTATCATTTTTGTACTATAAAGTGATTCTTTGTTGTTTAATATTGTGTGTAAAAATTATAACAAATGCTTGAACATGGCTCAAGTCCTATTTTTAACTAATTTATACCTAATTTAAAAATAGTTGTCATATTAGTATAACTCTTCTATATAATAGGATATTTTTCCCTATCTCATACATACTGAGTGAATATTTTTATTGAATGTTAGTTCGAATCATCAGCAGAAACTTGTTCGTCTGCCGGAACTGTTAACTCGTCCGTTTCTACAGCATTGTTTTGAACATTCGCTCGTTCCTTTTTCAAATCAAAATACGCTTGCATCGCTCGCTCCCCAATTTGTAACGAGATAGGATGTGATTGACTCGCTAATTCACCTTGTGGGACAACAACTGAAATTGCAACCTCTGGATTATCCGCGGGAGCATAAGCGATTAACGTACGGTTATGCACATCAATCAATTCTCCATTTGCATCTTTGATATACTTTCCTTCCTCATCACGTGCGTACTCCTGGGCTGTCCCTGTTTTTCCTGCCGGATTATATGTTGCTTTTGCAAATACTGAATATCCTGTCCCACCTGATTGTTGCAACGCTGCAACAAAACCTTGATGAACACGATTGAAGTATGTTTGATCTAACTCAACGACATTTAATAAGTTAGGCGTAAATCCTTTAACCAGTTGTTTACCACTCACATCATCATTTGAGGGTAAATAGACTTCTTTAACAAGTGTTGGTGCAAATCGTTTCCCACTTGTCGCAATTGTTGACACATATTGCACTAACTGCATTGGCGTATAAAGGTCAGCCTGTCCAATCGCAAAGTCAAGTAACTTCCCTGGTGTACGTTGAGACTCTATCAGGCCAGTTGATTCATTCGGTAAATCAATGCCAGTGCTCACACCTAAACCAAACTCATTAAACGTTGAACGATATTTCTCAAAAGCGTCTAAATCAAGGTTAAGGGTCATATATGGAGAATAAGAAGATCCCCCCATTGAAATTGTTTGCTGGAAGAAATAAACGTTACTTGAAAACTTTAAGGCAGCTACATCATCAACCCCTCCAAGATTTTTCCATGATCCTTTAATTAGACCACCTTTGAAATACATCTTAGTATCAGTGATTGTTTTTCCTGGCCATGAATCGCCATACTTAAATCCTGTTAATAAACTGGCACCTTTAACAACTGATCCCACCGTAAATGAGTTTTGGAAAGTTCCAAGAGAATTGTCGATAATTTTATAATCTTTAGCTTCTTCGTCCCACTCAATAATATTTCCCGTCATAGCTAAAATTTCACCCGTATTTGGATTGGTCATGACAATATAAGCTTCACGTAAATATTGCGTCGTTGACGAATTTTTTTTCGCATTTATTAACTCTTCTTTGACGATTTGATTTACAGCTGCCTGTAACTCGGCATCAATGGTTAATACTAATTCATAGCCACGTTGACCTTCATAAATCGCATCATAGTTTGACGTCTCATTTTCATTCGTTAAGACATACTGCGATTTATAACCTCGAAGAAGGGGCTCATAATAAAGTTCTAATTGTGATAATCCCACACGATCATTTGACTGATAATCATGGGCCTTGTAATAACTAGATAAAGTCGCTGGTAATCCTTGTTCATAGGTTGAAACACGTCCATAAATAGGATGCCACTCTGCTACGCTTGGATAAGTACGATCCCAATCCACCTCTGTATTAACGCCTGGCATTTCTTCTAAGTGCTCACTCACAATCGCAACTTCATCTTCTGTCGCCCCTTTTTTAATAATATTCGACGTTAAATTCGTTCCTTTTTTCATGTTAATATAAATCGCATGCGTCTCTTTATCATGATCGGTTAACTGTTCTAACATCTCATCCGTGATACGACTCAACTGCAATTGATAAAGCTCTTTATCCTCTAAAGTCTTTGCTTCTTCTTTGGTATATAACTCTTTCGCTTCATCCTCAAACTTTTCAAGATATAAGTCTTTCAAATCACGTGATGTTAACTTGGTGAAGTCAACATCAATTAAATCTGCTAATTGACTTGCAATTTCTTTCATTTCACTCTCACTAACGTCTGAATATCGTTGATACGTAATCGTACTCACCGCTTCATTATCAACGAGTACATCCATATTGCGATCATAAATGACCCCACGAGGTACATTTTTTTGTAATTCAATAGTGGATGTTCGATCAATATAGGCTTGATAATCAGCCGAATACGTCACCTGAATGGCATATAAACGAAAAACAACAACTAAAAATAAAATAAGGCAAACACCCTTTAGAACATGTATCCTAAAAACTAATGACTTAATTAGTTTTAAAAACTTATCTATCATGATCCTACACCTTTCCACTCTAACTTCTCACTTATTATATCATAATTGAAAAGAGGCCAATTGAATTTTTTGTGTAAAAACTATTCTTAGTATGATGAATTTTCAATTGATTGTTTCAATGAAAATCACTTTCTTTCTTTACTTTAACTCTCATGATTATCTAATAACTTTTTTAGGATTAAACATCAAAAAAACTGGTCATTTTTCATACCAGTCTTTAGCCATTATTTATTCATTGCCTCTTCGTAACGTCGCTCTACTTCATCCCAATTAATAATCTCAAAAATAGCATCCACATAATCAGCACGACGATTTTGATATTTTAAATAGTAGGCATGTTCCCATACATCTATATTCAATAAAGGAGTATAGCCCGCACTTAATGGTGAATTTTGATTTAATGTTTTAGCAACTTGTAATTTCTTTTGATTATTTAAAACAAGCCACCCATATCCTGAACCAAATTGACTGATTGATGCTTGACTTAGCAGCTGCTTTAATTGATTGAAGCTACCAAAGGTTAGATTAATCTCTTTAGCTAACTTTCCATAAGGTTTTCCTCCCCCATTCGGAGATAAACTATAAAAGTATAAGTTATGGTTAGCATAACCCCCTCCTTGATTAATCACATCTTGTCGAATATCAGCTGGGATTTCTTCTGGTTGACTTAACACCTCTTCAATGCTTTTCCCTTCAAAAAATGAAGGGTAACGTTTAACTAACTCATTTAACTTATCTAAATAGGCTTTATGATGCTTCGTATAATGAATCTCTACTGTTTTTGCATCAATAATGGGTTCTAGTGCATTATAAGCATAGGGTAATGGTGGTAAAGTATAACCTGCCATCCTAATCCCCCTCCTTTAATTTTAAGTATAATAGTTGAAACACTTTAGAATTATTATATAATTAATACAGATAAGATATGCCAATCTGGCATTTTATCTCAAAAGAAGCTAAATTGTGGGGTGAAATTCGATGTCAACGATCACACATCGTAACAATACAAAACGTGTTAAAGTGGGAGAGTTATACATTGGTGGTGCTAACGAAGTTATTATTCAAAGTATGACAACGACAAAAACACACGATATTGAAGCAACTGTTGAGCAAATTAACCGCTTAGCTAAAGCTGGCTGTCAACTTGTTCGAGTGGCATGTTTAGATGAAACAGATGCCAAAGTTTTAAAAGAAATTAAAGAACGTATTACCATTCCATTAGTAGTAGATATTCATTTTGATTATCGTTTAGCGTTAATGGCGATTGAAGCCGGTGTTGATAAAATTCGTATTAATCCAGGTAATATTGGAAATGAGGAAAAAGTACGCCAAGTCGTTGAAGCAGCTAAGGCTAAACAAGTTGCTATTCGAATTGGTGTTAACGCTGGTTCACTAGAGAAAAATATTTTGCAAAAGTATGGGAAAGCGACACCTGAAGGAATGGTGGAAAGTGCTAAATTCCATGTTCAAATTTTAGAAGAACTTGGATTTGAAGATATTATTATCTCATTAAAAGCCTCAGATACTGACTTAGCGATTAAAGCTTATGAATTAGCAGCTCAAACCTTCTCTTATCCACTACACTTAGGAATTACAGAAGCGGGAACAGTTTTCTCTGGGACGATTAAAAGTTCAATCGGTCTTGGTATCTTATTAAATCAAGGAATTGGAAATACGATGCGTGTCTCATTAAGTGCTGACCCAGTCGAAGAAATTAAAGTCGCACGTGAAATTTTAAAGAATTTCGGATTAATCAAAAATGCACCAACCCTCATTTCATGCCCAACATGCGGACGTATCCAATATAACTTAATTCCACTTGCACAACGTGTAGAAGACTATCTAACAACGATTCCTCATGATATTCATGTGGCCGTTATGGGATGTGCGGTCAATGGTCCAGGTGAAGCTAAAAATGCTGATATCGGGATTGCTGGTGGACGTGGTGAAGGATTACTTATTAAAAATGGAGAAATCATTCGTAAAGTACCTGAAGATCAAATGTTTGACACATTAGTTGAAGAAATTCAATTACTTGTTAAAGAACGTGAACAACAAAATAACTAACAAAAACGAGGAGATGAACTCCTCGTTTTTATAATTTAAAATAAGTCACAATTGTTGTACTTTGGTTTGTTTTTGTTTTAATGACTCTTGATTCTTCTCTTACATTTTCATGAATGGATTTAAAACTTTAAGATTTTATACTTATTATGATATTTTCTTGAAAATAACTTTATATAGAGAGAAGTAACCGTTGTCTTTAAAAAACGACTCATTTTTTAGAACGTTTTGTCATAGGATACATAGTATAAATGAGTATGGCTCATTTATTGCAAAAGGGGGAATCACTATGTATGAGTTATTAAAAGCTACCTTAATGCAACTTACGATTGAAGATTTAATCTTATTAAATTCTAAAAATGACCTGCGAATCGATGCTAGTGATTTGGAATGTTTTCATTACGTATTAACCAATTACTGGAACGAAGTCATCGATGAAAGTTCTTTATCCTTAAACCACGATCAATTACGTACTCATCTAAATACGTCTAATATATCAAAATATCACGAACTTATTACAAACATTAAACGCAATGTCATTTTCAACAAAAAATAACCATCCATTTGGATGGTTATTTTTCTTATTATAGACGTCCTAAGTTATCAGATAAAAATTACGCGGTAATATCCACCATCGTATTTTTATTTTTGAAAGATCAAGTCAGCTTGAATTACTTTACTGTGGGGTTTCCTATGCCTGAAAGCATGCTTGAACCCTACAATTTAGTACAGAGGAAATGTATAGGCAATACCAAAGTTTATAAAGCTGTTCTGATTTACAGAAAAGATTATACGCTCACGAAACTCGAAAAGCACTTTCTTAACGCCTTATGCAATCAAAAAGAAACTATGTATGATGCAAATCGAAAAAGAAGGTTCGACCCAAAAATCGAACCTTCTTTTTTAATTTGTATATAAGTATTATTTAGACGATAAATATTCATCTATAGCTATGGCAGCCATTTTACCTGCACCCATTGCTGAAATTACTGTTGCAGCGCCGGTAACGGCATCACCACCTGCATAGACAGCTTCACGTGAAGTAAGACCGTCTTCATTTACAATGATACCGCCTCTTGAGTTGACTTCAAGACCTTCGGTGGTGTTTTTAATAAGCGGGTTGGGTGAAGTTCCGATCGAAATAATCACGGTGTCGACAGACAACACAAACTCTGATCCTTCTACTGGAATCGGACGCCGGCGGCCTTTTTCATCAGGCTCACCGAGTTCCATCTTAATACATTTCATACCTGTAACAAATCCATTTTTCGGATCAAACTTATCGTCGGGATTGTCATAACCCAAAATCTCAATAGGATTGTTAAGCAATCTGAACTCAATTCCCTCTTCTATCGCATGCTCAACCTCTTCCTTACGTGCAGGAAGCTCCTCCATAGAACGACGGTAAACAATATACACCTTTTCGGCACCCAAACGAAGGGCTGTTCTTGCGGCATCCATAGCAACATTCCCCCCCCCCACAACAGCCACCTTACCGCCTTTCATAATAGGTGTTTCGGGATTTTTAAGGTAGGATTTCATAAGGTTGCTACGGGTTAAAAATTCATTAGCAGAATAAACCCCTTTAAGACTTTCACCAGGGATTCCCATAAAATTAGGTAGGCCTGCTCCCGAACCGACAAACACGGCCTCATATCCCATATCAAAAAGTTCGTCAACGGTGAGTGTTTTACCAATAACAACATTAGGCTCAATATCAACACCAAGTGCTTTAAGTGTGTCGACCTCTTTAGCAACAATAGACTTGGGCAGACGGAATTCTGGAATACCGTAAACAAGCACACCACCAGCGGTATGCAGAGCTTCAAAAACCGTAACCTTATAGCCTTTTTTAGCAAGGTCACCCGCACAGGTAAGCCCAGAAGGACCTGAGCCTACAACCGCAATCTTGTATCCATTTGATTGTGGCTTACCAGGCGCATCGGTTGCATTTTCGTTGTGCCAATCAGCAACAAAGCGTTCAAGTCTACCTATACCCACAGGTTCAAACTTTATGCCTAAAGTGCACTTACTTTCACACTGTGTTTCTTGAGGACAAACTCTACCGCAAACAGCAGGCAGTGAAGATGATTTTGAAATCACTCTATAAGCACCTTCAAAGTCGCCATCTTTAATTTTTGAAATAAAATCGGGAATATTGATATTTACAGGACAGCCGTTAACGCAGGGCTGATTTTTACAATTTAAACAGCGCTGTGCTTCGGCGATTGCAATTTTCTCTGTGTACCCAAGTGCAACCTCGTCAAAGTTATGAGAACGAACCTGCGGCTCTTGCGTAGGCATTTCATGCTTTTTAGGATTTATAGCCATTTTGTATTTCCTCCTTATGCCTGTTTAAACAGGTTGCAGGTTTCTTCGTATGCATGACGCTCAAAGTCCCAATACATTTTGCCCCTCGATATTGCTTCATCGAAATCTATTTCATAGCCGTTGAACTCAGGTCCATCAACACAAGCAAACTTGGTAACCTTTTTGCCGTCTTGATTTAAAGTCAATCTGCAACCACCGCACATACCTGTACCGTCAATCATAATCGGGTTCATTGACACAGTAACAGGTGTTCCGTAAGGTCTTGCAGCCTCGACTACAAATTTCATCATAACAAGGGGACCTATTGTGATAATCATATCAAATTTTTCACCTGCTTCGAGCATTTCGGTAAGAGGTACGCAAACATTACCTTTTCTACCGTAAGAACCGTCATCGGTCATAAGGTGCAACTTTTCAGAGCAAGCCTTAAACTCATCTTCAAGAATAACAAGATCACGCTTTCTAAAACCGATAATGCTTGTAACCTCCCCACCCATTTCGTGAACAGCCTGGGCAATAGGCATGGCAATAGCACACCCAACACCTCCGCCTACAATGCAAACCTTTTTAAGACCTTTAATATGGGTAGCAACACCAAGCGGGCCTACAAAGTCCTGAATGGAGTCCCCCTCGTTTTTATGATTAAGCTTTTCAGTAGTAGCACCCACTATTTGAAAAATAATTTTAACTGTGCCATTTTGCTTATTTGTTCCTGCAACAGTAAGCGGAATACGCTCGCCGTCTTCATCAACGCGCAAAATGATAAACTGACCGGGGAGTGCCTTATTTGCTATAAGCGGAGCTTCGATTTCCATTTGCGTTACGGTAGGATTCAAAATTCTCTTCTTTATAATTTTATACATAATATTCCCCTTTCTTCTGCAAAAAAGCGACCGCTGATACAACGATTGCTTTTTGTGTAAATTTTAGTTTACTGTTTAGAAGTCAACCTCAGTGTCATAATAGCAGCATTTAAGCAGCTTTTCCATCTCTTCAACAGAAGGCTGACGGGGATTTGAACCGGTACAAGCATCAGCAAGGGCATTCTTGGCAATCTCGGGAAGTCTCTCAAGGAATACTTCTTCAGGAACAAAACCGTTCTCGCAAGGATAACTGTCAGCGCCGTAGTTCTTGATACACTGCGGAATATTCAAGGCATCGTTCATTCCACGCAGATATTTAATAAGGTTCACAATCTTTTCATCATCGTTCGCACCCTCAAGACCCATATAATCAGCGATAACACCGTAACGCTTCTTAGCAGTCTCATCCTTAGCGTTGAAAGCGATAACTTTTGGTAAGTACATTGCGTTAGCAGCACCATGAATAATGTGTGCACCAAAGTCCTCAAAAGCAGCACCAGTCTTGTGAGCCATAGAGTGAACAATTCCGAGCAAAGCATTTGAAAATGCCATACCTGCAAGGCATTGAGCATTATGCATAGATGCACGCTTGGACATATCGCCGTTATAAGAATCAATAAGATCACTCTGAATCATTTTAATAGCAAATATAGCGAGCGGATCGGTAAAGTCACAGTTAGCGGTGGAAACATAAGCTTCAATAGCGTGAGTCATAGCGTCCATTCCGGTATGAGCTGTAAGTTTCTGGGGCATAGTCTCTGCAAGCTCAGGGTCAATAATTGCAATATCAGGAGTAATCTCGAAGTCAGCAAGAGGATACTTGATGCCTTTTTCATAGTCAGTAATAATAGAGAAAGCAGTAACCTCGGTAGCGGTACCGGATGTGGAAGGAATAGCACAGAAGCGTGCCTTCTTACGAAGCTCGGGAATCCCGAATACTACACACATCTGTTCAAAGGTAATTTCAGGATACTCATACTTGATCCACATAGCTTTTGCAGCATCAATAGGAGAACCACCGCCGATAGCTACGATCCAGTCGGGTTGAAATTTAGTCATAGCCTCTGCACCACGCATAACGGTATCAACTGATGGATCGGGTTCGATACCTTCAAAAAGTTCAACTTCCATGCCGGCTTCTTTTAAGTAGGATACTACTTTATCAAGAAAACCAAAACGTTTCATTGAACCGCCCCCAACGCAAACCATTGCGCGGGTTCCTTTAAGAGTCTTGAGTACCTCAAGCGTACCTTTTCCATGGTAAAGATCACGGGGTAAAGTAAAACGTGCCATAAAATGACCTCCAAACTTTATTATTTTTTAATTACCTATTTGTATTATATTATTAAACATAAGTGGATATAACTACCAATTAGAGAAGCTTGTCTTACATAAATTGATAACATATCTATTCAAAAACTCGGTTATCAACTTATGTAACTTCGAATTACTTATTTGGTAGTTCCCCAATAGAAAAAAAGATAATATTATGCTGTCATGAACCATACAACTTTCTTGGTCCATAACGATAAGATCACTGGAGCACATCATGACACCATTATCAAAAGGATAAAGACATCCGGAAGAGAGACCATTTTAGGAAGAGATGCTCTCTCTTTTTTGTAGCAAAGTATACAGTTATTGATTACCAATATGACGCTTCGTAACAGAAAAGTATCTTTTATATGGCTCTTGTTTTTAAACGGAAGAACTATGATACAGCGGCAATCACTCTTGTCGAGAGGCAATAGCAGATTGCCAAGGATATAGGTACAAGTAAACACACCATAAAGCGATATATCCATTTTACTAACCTTATCCGTATCGAAGAAACCCGTTTAGAAAATACCTATATGCTTTACGAACTTAATGATATATGAAAGAAACTATGATCCTTTGCAGAATACGCAAAGAAAGCACTGCCTTCGGAGCATGTAAATCTTATCTCAACGTTTGTTGAACGAATTTATATTAATACAGGGAATGACAAAAGATTTTGCCATATCTTTGTGAAAGATTGTACTGAAGAGGACTATACAAACCTCTTTGACTCAGCCGGTTACATATCCCATTCTGCTAATCGCATAAATTTAACATAAAGTAATTCAAAAGAACATAGCAAACACAATATGATATTTACCATTGCAAGTTGTATGTACTAAACTGTTTTTATTCTTTATGGATAAACCTCCCAATACTTTGACAAATTGGTAAAAAAATCTTTTTTGTCTTTAAC
Organism: Turicibacter sp. T129; assembly: GCF_025594975.1. Taxonomy (NCBI): domain Bacteria; kingdom Bacillati; phylum Bacillota; class Erysipelotrichia; order Erysipelotrichales; family Turicibacteraceae; genus Turicibacter; species Turicibacter sp. T129. The sequence goes on from NZ_JAMQUU010000036.1 coordinate 27,211, forward strand.
ATTAGGAGTTTTTTTATTTGAATCCCACCCTAACAGCTTTTAGAACCACCTGCATAGCAGATGATTTTCATTTAGACAATCGAGTAGGAGATAATTAATTAATTTAATCATCGTCCTCTCACACCACCGTACGTACGGTTCCGTATA
>NZ_JAMQUU010000037.1:0-47372 GCF_025594975.1 Turicibacter sp. T129
GCCGGGCGCACATAAAAAAAAACACCACACAAATGGTGGTGTTTCAAAATCAAAACTATTTAGTGTTGATTCCGTATTTTTTGTTGAAGCGTTCGATACGTCCATCAGCTTGAGCGAATTTTTGACGTCCTGTGTAGAATGGATGACAGTTTGAGCAAGTGTCAACACGAATTTCTTTCTTAACAGATCCGCTTTCGAATTCGTTTCCACAAGTTGTACATACTACGTTAATACGGTTGTATTCTGGATGGATTCCTTGTTTCATTCTAGTTCACTCCTTCGGCCCTGATTAATTGATTAATCAGAGAAAGTCTATATAACAATAGAATTATACTAAATTTATAGTACTGGTGCAATAAAAATTTTCATGAATCGATCAATTAAAATTTGACAATTGCTATGAAATTAGTTAATTGCAAATAAAGTACTCTATCTTAGCATTCCATTTTTATTTTGTTTTATTATTCTGTTACAGTTTCACGCCAAACTTTAGCACCGATATTGTTTAATTTTTGTTCAATATTTGAATATCCACGATCAATATGGTATGTATTTCCGATTTCGGTTACACCCTCAGCAATTAACCCCGCAATCACTAATGAAGCTCCCGCACGTAAGTCTGTTGCTTTTACGCGAGCAGCATGTAATTTTGTTGGTCCTTGAACAATCGCAGAGTTTCCTTGAACTTTAATATTTGCTCCCATTTTATTTAATTCGAAACAATTTTTGAAACGATCAGAATAGATTGTATCTGTTACCATTCCAACCCCAGTTGCTTGTGTTAATAAAGTCACTAATGGTTGTTGTAAATCTGTTGCAAGTCCTGGATAAGTACTTGTTTTAAAATCAACGGCTTTCATTTCTTTGCCGCCACGTACAATGACATGATCTGCATGAACATCAATATCCACACCCATTTCGCGTAATTTTGCAATTAACGCCTCTAAGTGATGAGGAATAATGTTATCAATTTTAACTTCTTCTCCAGCGACAGCTGCTAAAGTAATATATGTTCCAGCTTCAATACGGTCAGGAATAATTGCATGACGTGTGCCATGAAGTGATGAAACTCCCTGAATACGAATTTCACCTGTTCCTGCTCCTTTAATTTTAGCTCCCATACTATTTAAAAGATTAGCTAAATCGATAATTTCTGGTTCTTTCGCAGCATTTTCGATTATCGTTGTTCCTTCTGCTTTAACGGCAGCTAACATAATGTTAATCGTAGCCCCTACTGAAGCAAAATCTAAATAAATCTTAGCTCCTGTTAATTTCTCGGCTTTTAAGCGAATCGCTCCCGATTCTTGTGTAATAGTTGCTCCTAAAGCTTCAAATCCTTTTAAGTGTAAGTCAATTGGACGTGGACCTAAGTAGCAACCCCCAGGCATTCCAATCACTGCTTCTTTAAATTTTCCAAGTAAAGCCCCCATAAAATAATATGAAGCTCGTAATTTATTTACTGCACCCTCTACTAATGGTGTATTGATTAAATTTGTAGGATCTATAATTAACTCGTCATTATCTATCTTATATGTACCATTTAATTGTTCAATCATCATCCCTAGATGCTCAACATCGACAATCTGTGGAACACCTTCTAAAATAACTGAAGAATCCGCTAAAATGGCCGCAGGAATTAAAGCAACTGTACTATTTTTAGCACTATCAATTCGGACCGTTCCGTTTAATGGACGTCCTCCTTCTATTTTAATCACTTCCATCGACGCTCTTCCTTTCTGTTTTTACACGAATACCTATTGTATTATATCAAACTTTAGCCCAAGTTGTTAAAGATATTTTCACCTTTTATAGCGCTTAAGACATAATTTTCAAAAAATTTCTTAATTATCTATTATCTCAAGTAGATTCGACACGAAATCGCTTTTGATTTTTGTTAATTTAAATAATATTTTATCAAAATGAACCGAACGAAAAAAGAAGAAGAAAAGACCTCTGTAATCTAGGATGATTACTTAGATTCTTTTATGGTAAAGTAAATTTCAAAAATGCAATCTTTTCTTTAGCAAGAATACGCTTCTCACTTCATATTTTTCAACATTAATTATCTTTTCCTATCGACTTATCATTATCCTCTCTGCTTTTTCTTTTCATCTATTGTCACATCCTGTAAAATACTAGGTGATAGGAGGGATTTCATCTATGAGAAAACTTGAAGTATCAAGCATTATTCCAAAGATTGAATCAATGTGTATTGAAGCAAACTATAATGCAAGCTCATCACTTATGACGACATTAAGACAAGCTCAAGAAAACGAAAGTTCTACTCTTGGGCAAACCATCTTAAGTCAAATTATTAAAAATGATGAAATTGCAACAAATTCACAAGTACCGATGTGCCAAGATACAGGAATTGTTGTCGTATTTGTTGAGATTGGTTCAAGTATTCAATTGATTGGAAACCTTGAAGAGGCCATTCATGAAGGTATCCGACGTGGATATCAAAACGGTTATTTAAGAAAATCAGTCGTTGCACATCCTCTAGACCGTATCAATACGAAGGATAATACGCCAGCCATCATTCACTACCAATGGGTAGAAGGCGATGAATTAAAAATTACGATTGCCCCTAAAGGTGCTGGAAGTGAAAATGTCAGTGCGGTTGGAATGTTAAAACCATCAGATGGCTATGAAGGGGTTAAACAATTTGTCCTAGATACGATTTTAAAAGCTGGAGGAAACCCTTGTCCACCGATTATTGTCGGAGTCGGGGTTGGTGGGAATTTTGAAAAATGTGCCCTACTCTCTAAGCAAGCATTAATGCGTCCATTAGAAGATACATCATCAGATGAAATTTGCGCACGTCTTGAAAAAGAATTATTAACTGAAATTAATGAGTTAAATATCGGTCCAATGGGGTTCGGTGGAAGCACAACTGCATTAGCCGTCAAAGTTAATGCTTATCCATGCCATATTGCATCTTTACCCGTGGCAGTCAACATTCAATGCCACGCCTCAAGACATGTCACAGAAATTTTTTAATTAAAGGATGAGGACAATGAAAATTAACTTACCGTTAACAAAAGAAGTCACTAAAAACTTAAAAGCTGGGGATATTGTTGAATTATCTGGGATCATTTATACAGCACGTGATGCAGCTCATAAACGATTAATTGAACGTTTAGATGCAAATGAACCATTACCATTTGATTTAAAAGATAGTATCATTTACTATGTCGGTCCAACACCTGAAAAACCAGGTGCCGTCATTGGATCGGCAGGTCCGACGACAAGTTATCGAATGGATGCTTACGCACCGACCCTTTTAGATTTAGGATTAAAAGGAATGATCGGTAAAGGTCCACGTAATCATGAGGTAATTGATGCGATGAAACGTAATGATGCTGTTTATTTTGCAGCTGTTGGTGGTGCGGCGGCGCTTCTTGCTTTACATATTAAAGAAGCTGAAGTGATTGCTTTTGATGATTTAGGAACAGAGGCGATTCGCCGCTTAGTGGTGGAAGATTTTCCTGTTATTGTGGCGACAGATTGTCATGGTAATAGTCTTTATTCAACTCAAAACTAATCGAAAAAACTATTTGGAGGATTTATTATGAATGTTTTTGAACAATCGTTAGCATTACATGCACAGGCTCGCGGAAAAATCGAGATTAATTCAAAGGTTAAGGTTGAGTCGAAGGAAGATTTAAGTCTAGCTTATTCACCTGGTGTTGCTGAGCCTTGTCGTGTGATTTCAGCAAATGAAGACGAAGTATATACTTACACAAGTAAAGGAAATATGGTTGCCGTCATTACGGATGGTTCAGCTGTTTTAGGACTTGGAAATATTGGTCCGAAAGCCGCTTTACCTGTTATGGAAGGAAAGTCTATTTTATTAAAACAGTTTGCTGGGGTAGACTCTTTTCCTCTTTGTCTTGATACACAAGATCCTGAACTGATTATTCAAACTTGTAAATTGTTAGCTCCATCTTTAGGAGGAATTAATTTAGAGGATATTTCGGCACCTCGTTGTGTCGAGATTGAGCGTCGTCTAATCGAAGAAATGGATATTCCGGTTTTCCACGATGACCAACACGGTACAGCTATCGTTGTGAGTGCAGCTTTAATTAATGCTTGCCAGTTAACCGATCGTAAATTAGAAGATTTAAAAGTAGTTGTGAGTGGAACCGGAGCAGCGGGAAGTTCCATTATTAAAATGTTAAATCAATTAGGGGTTGGGGATATTATCGGTTACAACATTGATGGAATTGTACATCGTGATAAAATTGATCGCTATGACTTCTTAACAAAAGAGTTAGTTGAAATTACAAATAAAGAAAACTTCATCGGTGATGATACATTAGCCTCTGCGTTAGTCGGTGCTGATGTATTTATCGGAGTCTCAGTTGCCAACATTGTGACACCTGAAATGGTTCGTTCCATGAATAAAGATCCTTTCATCTTTGCGATGGCGAACCCAAATCCTGAAATTATGCCAGAAGATGCATTAGCAGGTGGCGCTTTAGTCGTCGGAACAGGTCGTTCAGACTTCCCTAATCAAATTAATAATGTTTTAGCTTTCCCTGGTATTTTCCGTGGAGCTTTAGATGCGCGTGCCACAAAAATCAATGAAGAAATGAAATTAGCAGCCGCAATGGCTATTGCCTCATGTGTCCCAGAAGAAGAGTTACGCGCTGACTTCATCATTCCTTCGCCATTTGATCCAAAAGTCGCTGAACGCGTAGCAGATGCTGTTAAAAAAGTAGCAAAAGAAACTGGCGTAGCTCGTATATAAACAATATAATCTATATCGCTTTGGAGAAATTGAATATCGCTTCGATTTGTTGTTTCTTATGAACCAGGAGGCCTAAGTGATAAGTTGCATATCGTTGTTGATACGCAGACTGGGATTAACTACATAAAGATTTGTTATGATCATGTCTCTGGTCTAACTCCTTTATTATATAAATCAGTCATACTATCAACGTATTTTAAGAACTTAGCTTGACTTAAAATCTCTAGATTATGTATTGGTTTGTATATAGATGCCGAAGGACAAGTTGTTGTGAAACCCATTGCTAAAAAATAATATATTAAAACAGCATGATTGATTATGCTGTTTTTTTTACTGAGAAGGAATTAAACGTGATGCAAAAATTTAGAGGATTTATTACTATGTTGAAAACAATATTAACCGTTAGATGATGTATTAAAAAAAGTTATCCACAACTATCCTATAATCAGATTTTTTGACGTTTAAATGTAAAACTAAATTTAGCTTCATATACCGAGATTAAAATGTCTAATTTAGAGCAATTTCCTCTGATTGTGAATAACTATTACGAGCTTCTTTCTTCTTCTGTACCTAAAAATTTAATTTACTTCCTACAATCACCCTATCGTACCTGTTAGGAAGTCGGGCATACCTTCTTATCACTCATATCTGATGCTAAAAAAGAAAAACTAAATCTTTCTATCCTATCGGTTTATGGAACTTATGACTGTTAAAAAAATCTTTATGATGAATATTGTTGAGAAGATGATTAACAAATAGCTGATACATACAGTCCACACCCAATTCATAGTGAGCATCAACCACAATGTGCATTTATCATGAATAAAGAAATGGAACCAACGAAAATCATTTGGTTAGGTGAATATGCCCATGAGTATAGATTCATTATTCGCTATCCACAACCACTAACTCATTTAACTAGGTATCAATATGAACCGTGGCATATCACCTATGTTGAGAAACCAGTAGAAGACCTGATAAAACAAAATCAAATTCAAATGTTAAAAAAATATAAAGTGAATTTTATGGATTATCGCTTATAAAAAAACTCGTCTAAAGACGAGTTTTTATTTTAGTGCGATTTCTTTGTAGACTTTTCCATCAAATGTTTTAACTTTAAACTGATCGTGATTTAAAATCCCATATGAATTTGGATGATTTTCTTTTGGTAAGGTTGTCGATCCTGGATTTAAGATGTACACACCATCTTGTTGTTTTAAAATTGGCACGTGGATATGACCAAAAATGAAGATATCACCTTCAATCAATGAGCTCGGAATTTGTTGATCATTATAAAGGTGTCCATGTGAGGCCATTAATTTACGATTTTTTAATGGAATAACGTTATAGTCTGCTGTAATGGGGAATTCTAACACCATTTGATCAACCTCACTATCACAATTTCCACGAATCGCAATAATTTGATGTTTGATACTGTTTAATAATTTAATAACTACTTGTGGATTATAGTCTTGTGGTAGCGGGTTTCTTGGTCCATGATACAATAAGTCACCAAGTAACACTAAGTAATCCGCTTGCTCTTCTTCAAAACGTTCTAATACTTTTTTTGCCCAATAAGCTGATCCATGAATATCCGATGCGAACATTAATTTCATCTACTTCACTCCCTCTTTTTTTCTATACTTATTATAACAAGAACCTTATCTCTTTTATGTAAAAATTAAAAAATTGTGATTTGTTTTTGATTAATAAACTAAAAAAGACGACTGGATCAATTACAATTTGTAATTCAACCAATCGTCTTTTAGAACTTTTCTGCTTCCCCTCAGAAAAGTTCTTTATTTATTTAATACTCCCGAAATAAATATGATTTTCTATCTAAAAAGGTTCATCAATTATAACAAGCTCATGTAACGTTTTAATTCCCATTCATGAACAGCTAAACGATACTCATCGTATTCAGCATGTTTCGCTTCAACGAATTTTTCAAAAATATGAGCACCTAAAGCATCTTTAATAACTTCATCTTGCTCTAATAATTTTACAGCTTCTGATAATGATCCTGGTAAAGCTGTAATTGAATGTGCATCTAATTCTTCTTGAGTCATTTCAAAGATATTTTCTTCAACTGACGCTGGAGGTGTTAATTTGTTTTTGATTCCATCTAATCCAGATGCTAAGATTGCAGCTAATGCTAAATATGGGTTAGCTGATGGGTCAACTGAACGTACTTCTAAACGAGTTCCCATTCCACGAGAAGCAGGTACACGTACTAGTGGCGAACGGTTAGATGGTGACCATGCCACATAAACTGGAGCTTCATAACCTGGAGTTAAACGTTTATATGAGTTAACTGTTGGGTTAGATACGGCTGTGAAGTTACGAACGTGTTTTAAGATACCAGCCATAAAATGATATGCTGTTTCACTTAATTGTAACTCTCCTTCTTTATCAAAGAATGCATTTGATCCATCTTCATTGAATAATGAAACGTTACAGTGCATTCCTGAACCGTTGATTCCAGCGATTGGTTTTGGCATGAATGTTGCATATAATCCGTGTTTACGAGCAATTGATTTAACAACTAATTTAAATGTTTGAATTTTGTCACATGCTGCTAATACATCATCATATTTGAAGTCGATTTCATGTTGCCCTGGAGCAACTTCGTGGTGAGATGCCTCAATTTCAAATCCTAATTTTTCAAGTTCGATTACGATATCACGACGGCAATTTTCTGCTAAATCTAATGGTGCGTAATCGAAGTATCCACCGTGGTCATTTAATTCACCTGTTGGTAATCCATTCTCATCTAATTTGAATAAGAAGAACTCAGCTTCTGGCCCTAAATTGAAACGAGCAAATCCTAATTCTTTCATTTCACCTAATACACGGCGTAAGTTAGAACGTGGGTCTCCTGCAAATGGAGTTCCATCAACATTATGAACATCACAGATTAAACGAGCAATTTTAGCTTCTCCTGGCGTCCAAGGGAAGATTAACCATGTGCTTAAATCAGGATATAAGTACATATCACTTTCTTGAATACGAGTAAATCCTTCAATTGACGATCCATCGAACATCATTTGATTGCTTAATGCTTTTTCTAATTGAGATAAAGGAATCTCAACATTTTTTACTACCCCAAATAAATCTGTAAACATTAAACGAATAAAGTTTACTCCTTCTTCATGTGCAATACGTAAGATTTCTTCTTTTGTTAAAGTTGCCATTTAGAACTCCTCCTCATAATCCATTAATAATCATTGATTTTCCCAATTATAGATACTGCCCTATTCTAGATAATGATACACTCAGTGATTGAGTCTGTTAATCTTATCGACATTGATCAAAATTAACAAAAAAGGGTTCACTAAACAAGTGTTAAACAAAACACATTGTTTAATGAACCCCATTGTTCATCATCTATTAGTTTAAATATTGTTTCTTAAAGACGCCTTTGTCTATGTTTCCATTATATGAGATTTCTCTAATAAAATCAACTGTTTTTTTTATAACTTTTTAAAATTCTCTCAGCAAGTTCTAACTTACTAATTCGTAGTTCCATACTACGTTTTTGAATATAGCGATGTGCCTCATCCTCTGTCATATTCTGATTTTGTTGTAACGCACGCTTAGCTAACCGTATAGTTTTCTCAGTTTTTTGAGCTTGTTCTAATTCGTTAACTTTTGATTCTAATTGTCTGACTGTTTGACCGTATTTCGTCAAGACACGTAGCATCGTTGATAAAACAATGGATTGAACCGGCTTTTCACAAAATTCAAAATACGGATCTTGTCTATAATAAAACTTTTGATAAGACTTTCCTAATAATAAAACTGCTTGACGTTCATGAATCAATGTTTCTACAAGTGATACAATACTCATTCCTGGCAAATCTTCATCCACAATAACTACTTCGGGTGCTAATGCTTTTGACCGGCGAATTAAATCATATCCATCCGTCGTTATCCCTACGACTTCATAACCAGAACTCGTTACTTGGGACCTAATTGTTGACACTAATCTCTCTGATTGTGATGCAATAATAATACGCTCTCCCATGAATCCACCCTTTTCTAGTTAGATAAACAATTCATTTTTCTCACTGTAAATTTATTATGTACTTGTCATTGTGACAAATACCTTACGTCATAACTAATAAATCTACTTATAATTATCATGCTCTCTATTTCATTCTTTGTCAATATTCACCCATCCTAAAATTGGAAAAACAAACAGAGACATAAATACATCTTATCAATTTTTTATAGTATTTTATAAATATTATCGTTTGTTAATAACTTAGTTAAAAATAGATTCCTTCTTAATTAGATATTATTGTCTATCATTTACATTTATAAAAAAGGAATCGAACATATCGATTCCTAATTAACTATTTTGTTAACCAACTTTCATCACTTGGATCTTTACGCCATGCCGATAATTTTTCAATTGATTCTTCAGAGATTTCTCCAATTTCTGCTGCAACTTCAACTAACGTTTGATAGTTACATAATGAAACATTTTTGCATGATGCTGCTTCTAAGTTCTTTAATCCTGTTTCTAATTCATATGAGAAGATAGAAACGATCCCTAATACATCGCACCCTAATTCACGTAAAACTTCAACAGCTTCAATTGAAGATTTTCCTGTTGAAATTAAATCTTCAACAACGACTACTTTCATTCCTTCTTTAACTAATCCTTCAACTTGGTTCCCACGGCCATGTTTTTTAGCTGATGAACGTACGTATCCCATTGGTAAGTCTAATTTATCTGCCATAATTGCAGCGTGAGGAATACCAGCTGTCGCTGTCCCCATTAACATTTCACACTCAGGATAATGTTCTTTTACAATTTCACATAATCCTGCTTCGATGTCACGACGAACTTCTGGATAAGATAATGTTAAACGGTTGTCACAATAGATTGGTGACTTAATTCCTGATGTCCAAGTGAATGGATTTTCTGGACGTAGTAATACGGCGTGAATATTTAGTAAATGTTTAGCAATTGTACGTTTCATAAATAAATCTCTCCTCATAGTTATAATATTTTATGAATCTTATAATCCAAGAAATTGTTTATTAATTAACTGATATGTTTCAACTGGGTTTTGTGCACGTGTAATTGAGCGTCCGACTACGATGTAATCTGATCCTAATTCTCGTGCTTTTTCTGGTGTGACGACACGTTTTTGATCATCTACACTGTCACTAGCCTGACGGATTCCTGGTGTACATGTTACGAAATCTAATCCTAATTTTTCATGAATTTCTTTTGTTTCTAACGCAGAGCAGACGATTCCATCTAGACCAGCCTCTTTTGTAAACTGGGCATATTTTAATACTGTGTTTGGTAACGTTTCATTGATTAAAATTTGCTCTTGCATAATTTCTTCACTTGTTGACGTTAATTGAGTCACCGCAATACATAATGGTCGGTTTCCACCTTCTGGTGTTCCTTCAATTAATCCTTCTACAGCAGCCTTCATCATTGGAATTGTTCCAGCTGCATGAACATTTACCATATCTACACCTAAGCGTGCTAAGTTTTTCATCGCACTCTTCACTGTGTTTGGAATGTCATGTAATTTTAAATCTAAGAAAATTTTATGGTTTTTCTCTTTTAAATACTTGATGATTTGAGGACCTTCTGCATAAAACAGTTCCATCCCAACTTTAACGTATAATGATTCTTCAAACTGATCAATGAATGCTTTTGTCTCTTCAAAATTTTTAAAATCTAATGCAATGATAACTGCTTTATTCACGTAGAACATCCTCCCTTTTAGTTGCTTTAATTCTAGTAACCCAATCTAATCTTTATAAAATTCAGAATAGTGCTAATCCCTATTTACCACTCAATTCAGCTTTTTATACACTCTAGCTTCAAGCTCCAGTCTTTTATACAAAAAAATCCTCTTTCAGCCTATGAGTATGCTAAAAGAGGATACACGAATTCCATAAAAATAATTGGGAATATATTAAAATATAAACGTGTTCTTCTCAGCCTCACGGGACCGAATTAAAGCTTTCTCAGTAATTATAGAAGATACCCTATTTTTTGTCAACTATTGAAGTAGTTTCTATCAAATTTTTATCCCTTTTTGAAAAAAAGTGTAGTCGATTACTAAACCTCTTTTATCATTTATTTATGAGCATATCCGACTGCATCGCTTAATTTTTCAAATCCGTATTTGTCTAATACTTCTGGTAAGCGGTCGATGATATCCACACATGCATATGGGTTGATGAAATTAGCTGTCCCTACAGCAACGGCACTCGCTCCTGCGTATAAGAATTCTAACACATCTTCTGCTGTCTCAATTCCACCCATTCCGATAATTGGAATGTTAACATTTTTATACACATCATGAATCATACGTAGTGCAACTGGTTTAATCGCAGGTCCTGATAATCCACCTGTTCCATTAGCTAAGATTGTTTTTCCTGTTTTTAAATCAAAACGCATTCCAAGTAACGTATTAATCATTGTAATTCCATCCGCCCCTGCCGCTTCAACTGCTTTTGCAATCTCAACAACATTTGTGACATTTGGGGATAATTTAATATAAACTGGAACACTTGAAACTTCTTTAATTGCTTTCGTTAATTCTGCGGCAACATTCGCATCTGTTCCGAAGGCAATTCCACCTTCTTTAACATTTGGACATGAAATATTGATTTCTAAAGCAGCTACATTTGGTGCTTTAGAAATTTTTTCAGCAACTGTAACGTATTCTTCTAATGTTTTACCTGCCACATTTGCGATAATTGGTAAATTATATTGTTCTAAAAATGGTAATTCACGCTCAATAATGACATCAACACCTGGGTTCTGTAATCCGATTGCATTTAACATTCCACCTGGTGTTTCAGCCACGCGTGGTGTAGGATTTCCAATACGCGGCTCATCGGTTGCAGCCTTAATCATGATAGATCCTAAACGTGACAAGTCATAATATTCAGCGAATTCCCGTCCAAATCCAAAGCATCCTGATGCTGGGATAACTGGGTTTTTAAGATTTAATCCTGGTAATTTAACTGCTAAACGATTCATTATAATGCAACCTCCCCAAGTTTGAATACTGGTCCTTCTTTACAAACACGAGCCATTTTCCCACTGTTTAATTGACAAACACAAGCATAACAAGCTCCAATTCCACATGCCATGCGCTCTTCAAATGATAAATATCCTTTTTTCGTTTGACCGAATTGTTCATCAATCGCTTTTAACATCACTTTTGGTCCACATCCATAAATCCAGTCGAAGTTTAATTGTTTGTCATTGATTAATTCAACAACATTACCTTTGTAACCATGACTACCATCCATTGTCGTGATGTATACGTCTGCATAAGCTTTAAATTCTTCTTCATAGAAAACATCAACTGAAGAAGCGAATCCTAAAACAGCGATCACTTTGTTACCTTTTGCATGTAATCGTTTGGCCATTTCGTACATTGGTGGAACTCCAATTCCTCCCCCAACTAATACAACTGTTTCATTTGCTTGAACATCTTCAATGTCGAATCCTGTTCCTAGCGGTCCTAAAATATCAACTTGTTCACCTGCTTGTTTTTGAGAAAGAAGTTTTGTTCCTTCTCCTTCTGCACGGTAAATCATCTTAAATTGATTTAACTCTTGATTAATCTCACAAATTGAGATTGGACGTCTTAATAGTGGATAAGCCACCTCGTTAATTTTAATATTGACGAATTGCCCTGCTTGCAGCATTCCTTGAACTAAGTTTCCACTTAAAATAATTTCATACACATTTTTTGCAATTAACTTTTGACTGACAACCGTCATATTCTGAACTTTACGCATAGATGGAACCCCCTATAATCTAGATTCTATTTAAATTAAACTTCTAACTATACTTTATTTAATTGCTTATTGAAACCGACATCTAAAAAGATGTCGGTTTTATAAACATTGGATTAGATAGCTGCGTCAATTGCAAAGCTCATTGATTCTAATACTTTATAAACCGCGCGCGCTGTATCTAATGATGTTAAACATGGAATGTTATTTTCTACCGCTTCACGACGAATTAAGAACCCATCTGTGATGCGATCTTTTTTACTTACTGAGAATGTATTGATAACGAATTGAACTTGTTGTCCACGGATTACGTCTAAAACTGTTTTACCTTCTTCACCGATTTTTGCGATTGGAACAGCGTAAATTCCGTTTTCATGTAATAACTTACAAGTTCCTTCTGTTGAAATTAATTCATATCCGATTTCAGTGAATTGACGTGCTAGTTCTACTGCTTCTTCTTTATCTTTATTTCCAATGGTGAATAAGATGCGTCCATGTGTTGGCATCTTCATACCTGCTGCAACTAACGCTTTGTATAATGCCTTTTCTAACGTACGATCCTTACCGATTGCTTCCCCTGTCGACTTCATTTCTGGGCCTAAAGAAATGTCTACTTTACGTAATTTTGAGAACGAGAAGACTGGTGCTTTAACATAAACACCTTCAGAATGTGGATGATATCCTGTTTCATATCCTTGCTCAACTAACGATTGCCCTAAGATTGCCTTTGTTGCAATATTAGCCATTGGGACGTTTGTGATTTTACTTAAGAATGGTACGGTACGAGATGAACGTGGGTTAACCTCTAATACGTAAACTTCTTCTTCTTTCGTCACAACGAACTGGATATTTAATAATCCGATGATTTTTAAACCACGAGCAATACGTGTTGTATAATCGATTAATTTATCCATAACTTCTTTTGATAACGTTTGTGGTGGATAAACTGCCATTGAATCCCCTGAGTGAACTCCGGCGCGTTCAATGTGTTCCATAATTCCTGGAATATAAACATTTTCTCCATCAGAAATCGCATCGACTTCAACCTCTTTACCTGTTAAGTAACGGTCGATTAAGATTGGATTTTCCCCATTTTCTTTTAATGCCTCTTTCATATAGCGTTCGATTTCAGCATCATTATCGATGATTTCCATCGCACGTCCACCTAATACATATGAAGGACGTAATAAGACTGGGTAACCGATACGGTTAGCAATTTCTTTTGCCCCTTCAACTGATTGGCAAGTTGCTCCTAATGGTTGAGGAACTTCTAAATCTTTTAATAATTTTTCGAATTGATCACGGTCTTCTGCACGGTCAATATTTTCTAAAGATGTTCCTAAAATTTTAATTCCACGTTCTTGTAACTTAGATGCTAAGTTAATTGCTGTCTGTCCACCGAACTGAACGATCACTCCTTCAGGTTGCTCTAAGTCAATCACATGCATAACATCTTCGATTGTTAATGGTTCAAAATATAATTTATCTGAAATTGAGAAATCTGTTGAAACTGTCTCAGGATTATTATTAATGATAATTGCTTCATATCCTGCTTGTTGAATTGCCATTACACAGTGTACTGTTGCGTAATCAAACTCAACCCCTTGTCCGATACGGATAGGTCCTGATCCTAATACAACAACGCTTGGTTTATCTGTACGTTTTGATTCATTGAATGTTTCGTATGTTCCATAGTAGTAAGGTGTTTTTGATTCAAATTCTGCACTACATGTATCTACCATTTTATAAACTGGCATTAATGATTTTTCTTTTCGGAAGTTGTAAACATCTAATTCAGTAGAATTCCAGTATTTTGCGATTGTAATATCGGCAAACCCTAAACGCTTAGCTTGTCCTAAAATGTCTAGGTTCCAAGGATTTTCTTTTACAACTGATTCGAAATCGATGATTCCTTTTAATTTCGTTAAGAAGAATAAATCAATTTTTGTGACGTTGTGGATTTCTTCGATTGTTGTTCCACGGCGGATTAACTCACTGATCACGAATAAACGCTCATCATCTGCAAACTTCGTACGTTTCCATAAGATTTCATCTGATTCTTCTTTTAATGATTCTAACTCAACATGATAAACCTTTGTTTCTAATGAACGAACAGCTTTTAATAATGACTCTTCAAAGTTACGCCCAATTGCCATAACCTCTCCTGTTGCCTTCATCTGAGTTCCTAAACGACGATTAGCTGAATTGAATTTATCAAATGGCCAACGTGGGATTTTAGCAACAACATAATCTAATGCTGGCTCGAAGCAAGCATAAGAAACACCTGTCACTGGGTTGATGATTTCATCTAATGTTAAACCTACAGCGATTTTTGCTGCGATTTTTGCGATTGGATATCCTGTTGCTTTAGACGCTAAGGCTGATGAACGAGAAACACGAGGGTTGACTTCGATAACATAGTAGTTAAAGCTATTTGGATCTAAAGCTAACTGTACGTTACATCCACCTTCGATTCCTAAAGCACGGATAATTGTTAATGAAACATCACGTAACATATGGTATTCACGATCAGCTAATGTTTGAGATGGAGCGACGACGATAGAATCTCCTGTATGAATTCCAACTGGATCAAAGTTTTCCATGTTACATACGACAATCGCATTATCATTTGCATCACGCATCACTTCGTACTCAATTTCTTTATATCCCGCAATTGATTTTTCAATTAAACATTGTGTAACTGGTGATAAATTTAATCCATTTTCAACAGTTGTACGTAAACCTTCTTCATCTTCTACGATTCCTCCTCCGGTTCCACCTAATGTAAAGGCCGGGCGAACGATAATTGGATATCCGATTTCATTTGCGAAGTCTACTGCTTCTTCAACGGTATTAACAATTACCGATTCTGGAATTGGTTGGTTTAATTCAAACATTAATTCACGGAACATGTCTCGGTCTTCTGCTTTTTTAATGGCTGCTAAATCTGTTCCTAAAATTTCAACACCACATTCTCTTAAAATTCCATCCTCTGCTAATTCAACGACTAAGTTTAATCCAGTTTGTCCTCCAAGTGATGGTAAAACGGCATCTGGGCGTTCCTTTCGGATAATTTTGCTTAAAAATTCTTTCGTTAAAGGTTCCATGTAAACTTTATCAGCAACTTCTGTATCTGTCATAATCGTCACTGGGTTTGAGTTAACGAGAATGACTTCATATCCTTCTTCTTTTAAAGATTGGCAGGCTTGTGTTCCTGCATAGTCGAACTCTGCTGCTTGCCCGATGATGATTGGTCCTGAACCAATAACTAAAATTCGGTTAATATCTGTACGTTTTGGCATCCTTGCTTCCTCCTAATTTCTCTATTTCATTATAAAAATTATTTTAAATTAGCAATAAAACGATCGAATAAATAACTTGCATCGTCTGGTCCTGGTGATGCTTCAGGGTGGTATTGAACAGTAAATGCTTTATATTCTTTATGTTTTAATCCTTCAACTGTGTTGTCATTTAAAGCAACATGAGTGATTTCTAGTGGTGTATTTTCAACTGATTGACGACATACTTCATATCCATGATTTTGAGAAGTAATGTGAACTTTGTTTGTTTCTAAATCTTTAACTGGATGATTACATCCACGGTGTCCAAATTTCATTTTCTTCGTGTCTGCACCATTTGCTAACGCGAATAATTGATGCCCTAAGCAGATTCCCATTAATGGATATTTTTCCTGAACTTCACGAATCATTGGTAAAGCTTCAACGACATCTTTTGGATCCCCAGGTCCGTTACTTAAAACAACTCCATCTGGATTTAAGTGATCGATTTGAGAAGCTGTCGTATTAAATGGGACAACGATGACTTCACATCCACGTGCTGTTAAGTCACGGATGATTCCTTTTTTCACACCAAAATCAACTAAAACAATACGATGTCCCTTTCCTGGTGCTGAGTAAACCATTTTTGTTGATACCTGTTCAACATGACGATCTAATACTGGTGTTGCTTTTAACTCTGCTAAAATTTCTTCATTACTTTTATTGATGTCTGCAATCATTCCACGGATAGCTCCATGCTCACGAATTTTAATTGTTAAAGCACGAGTATCCACATTACATAAACCTGGTACACCTTTTGCTTCTAATAATTCGCTTAATGTTTTTGCTGAACGCCAGTTTGATGGCACTTCACAATACTCTTTAACGATTAAGGCTGATGCTGATGGTGAGAATGATTCAAAGTCATGATCATTAATTCCATAGTTACCAATTAAAGGATACGTCATCGTAACCATTTGTCCAAAGTATGATGGGTCCGATAAAATTTCTTGATATCCTGTCATCCCTGTATTGAATACGACTTCCCCGGTCATCGGTTCAAGGCATCCAAATGCTGTTCCTAAAAATACTGTTCCATCTTCTAATACAAGTTTACGATTATACATCATTTAACCCTCCTATTAATTCACCTGTTCGTCTTTGTAGACCACTTTGCCATCTACTAATGTCATCACTGGCCATCCCGCTACACGGTAACCATTAAATGGCGTATTCTTTCCTTTTGATAAAAATTGAGTTGAATCAATTTCCATCTCTTTATCTAAATCGATGATGGTAATGTCTGCTACTGCTCCAACTTCTAATTTTCCGTATGGTAAATTGAAGATAGTTGCAGGCTTTGTACTCATACAATCAATTAATTGTTTTAACGTCATCTTCCCTGTTTTAACGAATGTCGTATACATTAATGGAAAAGCTGTTTCTAATCCGACAATCCCAAATGGTGCTGTTTCAATTCCCCATGCTTTTTCATCTTCATGATGTGGAGCATGATCTGTTGCAATAACATCAATTGTTCCATCTAATAAACCTTGCACACATGCTATGCGATCAGCATCAGCACGTAGTGGCGGATTCATCTTGAAGTTTGGATCATCGTTAACGATGTCTGTATCACAAAGAATTAAATGATGCGGTGACACCTCAGCAGTCACATTAATTCCTTGGGCTTTTGCAAATCGAACTAATTCAACACTTTCCTTCGTACTAATGTGGCAGATATGGTAATGAACCCCCGTCGCCTGAGCTAACATAATATCACGAGCTATTTGCGCTGATTCGCTAACTGATAAAATTCCGCGATGTCCATTTGCTTTTGCGTATTCTCCATCATGTAAATATCCACCGAATAACAAACTATCATCTTCACAGTGTGCAACAATTGGTTTATTCACAGCCTTGGCACGTTGCATCGCTTGATACATTACACCCGCTTCTTGAATTCCACGTCCATCATCTGAAAACCCTAAGATACTTGTTTCTGATAAAGCCTCAACATCAACAATCTCTTGTCCTCTCTCACCAAGGGTGATAGCTGCATACGGGAAAACACGTACTTGTGCCGATTGTTGTAATAACCCTTCGATATAGGTCACACTTTCCATTGAATCTGGGACTGGAATCGTGTTTGCCATCGCTGCAATCGTTGTATATCCACCACGTGCGGCAGCTTTCGTTCCTGTTTCAATTGTTTCTTTTCGCTCATACCCTGGTTCTCTTAAGTGAACATGAACATCGATTAATCCTGGCGAGACTAATTTTCCTGCTAAATCATAAACTTGTGCCTCAGTATTTTCAATACATTCAGTCATTTCAATAATGATTCCATCTTTGACTAAAAGGTCAACAGCTACTAATTCATTACTCTCATTGATTTGTCGCCCATTTTTTAAAAGAATCATGACACTTCACTCCCTACTCCATAAGTTTCTAATAGTATTTAGCCCTACTACTTGAATTGAACTATTATAACTTTTACTCTTATATCATCTAGTTTCAATTTACCCTACCAGCGGAGGATAGCTACGATCTTAATCTACGTAGCCCAGGGATCCCACCAACACTGCCATTCGAATAAATACCCCATTACTCATTTGTTTGAAGATTCGACTACGTTTACATTCAACGACATCGTCTGCAATTTCTACTCCGCGGTTAAATGGGGCTGGATGCATAATGATAGCTCCTTCTTTCATGCGTTTTTCACGTTCAACCGTTAAGCCATACTGCTTATGGTATTCTTCTTTTGTTAACTGCATTCCACCGTGATGACGCTCATGTTGAACACGAAGTAACATGATAATATCCATTTCTTCTAGCACCTCATCTAAGTTCTCCCATGCGTATCCTTCTTCTTGGAATTGTTCAGGAGCTACTAAGTGAACCTCCATTCCTAATCGGTTCATGACCTCGATATTTGTGTGAGCTACACGAGAGTGCGCGATGTCACCAACGATTGCAATTTTTAATCCTTCAAATTTACCGTACTCTTGATAAATCGTTAATAAATCTAATAATGATTGGGTTGGATGATTTCCACTTCCATCTCCTCCGTTGAAGATTGGAATGTTTAAATTAGGAATTAATTCTTCGAAGTAATTATTTTGTGGATGGCGAATTACCACTCCATCAACTCCAATTGCTTCAAACGTTTTGACAGTATCGTATAACGTCTCACCTTTTTGAACACTTGACGTTTCAGCTGTGAAATCCATTGTTTTTAATCCTAATTTTTGTTCTGCCATCATAAATGAGTATTGCGTTCGTGTACTCGGTTCAAAAAAGAGATTAGCTACCACTTTTCCTTCAAGTTGTGGAATTGTTTCACCAGATGCATAACGATTGGCACGTTCTAAAATTTCCATAATTTCTTCTACTGTAAAATCTGACAATCGTGTTAAATGTTTAATAGCACTCATAATTTCACCCTTTTTTATATAAAATTAAACAATATTCTTCCTTTTTTAACAATATTTTCTATAAAAATGTTTATAAAAAAATCAGCAAAGAAGCTGACTTTTTTTATAAAGGACTAAATAGCTGTTGTTTGTTCCTTAGTCATTACTGTTTCTGAAGTTGTTGATTCTTCTCCAACTACTTCTAATTCAAATTCAGTTTTGTTAGATCTTTGTCCATAAGAGGCTTCTTTATCTGGTAAGATTAAGTGTAAGATCACACCAATAATTGCGGCTAATGCCATTCCTGATAAAGTAATTTGACCGATGTTGATTGTTAAGCCTCCAATTCCTACGATTAAGATAACTGCTCCAATAATTAAGTTACGTTGACGTCCGAAATCGATTTGGTTATTGATTAAGACGCGTGCCCCTGATGAAGCGATAACTCCGAATAGAAGAATACTTACTCCACCCATTACAGCACTAGGAATTGTTTGAACTAATGCGGTAAACTTACCAATAAATCCTAAAGCAAAGGCTGTCACAGCTGCTCCACCGATGACCCATACAGAAGCAACTTTTGTTAATCCAATGACTCCTGTATTTTCACCATACGTTGTATTAGCAGGTCCACCAATAAATCCAGCGAAGAATGTTGCTACTCCATCACCGATTAATGTACGATGTAACCCAGGATTTTTTGTTAAATCACGCCCGACGATTGATCCCAAAACTAAATGATCTCCAATATGTTCTGTAATTGTTACAATGGCTACTGGCACCATGATTGCTGCTACTTCTAAGTTAAAGACTGGTTTTGAGTGTAAGAACGCAAAATTAGGCATAGCGAAGAGGCTTGCTTCATTAACTGCGCTAAAGTCGACTAATTGGAAAGCGACAGCTGAAATATATCCCACAACAATTCCGCTAAAGATTGGAAGTAGTTGTAATAACCCTTTTGTATAAGTTGAGACAATAATTGCTGTTAATAATGTAATTAAGGCAACCACTATATGTTCTGATGCCATGTTAACAGCTGTTCCTGCCAAACTTAACCCAATGACCATAATTGTTGGTCCGATAACAACCGGCGGTAAAATTTTATTTAACCAATCTGTTCCGATAAACTTAATGATCAAAGCAATCACTAAATAAACTAGCCCAACCATCATTAATCCACCCATTACGGCTCCGTAATTTGGATGACTCGCAATTGAACCATCTGCATTCAAAGTTGCTCCAAGAGCTAATGCTGAAGTAATTGGGGCGATATAAGCAAATGATGATCCTAAATAAACAGGTGATTTCCCTTTTGTAACAAATAAATAAAATAACGTTCCAATTCCTGATGATACTAATGCTAAACTAACTGGTAGTCCTGTTAACATCGGAACAAGTACTGTTGATCCAAACATGGCTAACACGTGTTGAATGCTTAACGCAATCCAATGTGCTACTTTCGGTTTTTCATGCACATCTAAAATTAATTTCTTTTCCATTATAATTCCTCCTTAGATGACTTATCCTATCGGATATCCTTACTTAGAAAGAACACGAAGTTGGTAATAAGTTAGTTTAGACTAGTTAAGTTCGTTCCTATAAAAATTCGTAAAATTCTGCAAGATTGCTTACCTAGTATTAGTCATATTAGAAACAAGATATCATTCCAATCTAGCTTCGAGCAGCAGATTTTCTACCAAGTCACCTCATGTCATTAAACTCAAAATTCGAGTTTAGACTACGAACTACGACCTGTATGAAATTTCAATTGCCACTTTCAGCTTTTTAAATAAAAAATCCTCTTTCAGCTAACTTAGGTAGGCCAAAAGAGGATACACGAATTCCATTAAAGGAAGATATAGTTCTATTATCTTTTAAACGTGTTCTTCTCAGCCTCACGGGACCGAATTAAAGCTTTCTCAGTAATTATAGGAGAAACAGGAAAAAAAGTCAACCTTTAATCAATTTTAATCACAATATTCGACTCTATTTTTTATTTAGGCTTGTCCCTTCCATTCATTCAAAAATTCCTCGACGAACGTCACCATGAATTCATGGCGCTGATTAGCGATTTTTTTCGCTGTTTCTGTATTCATTAAATCTTTTAATTTAAATAATTTTTCATAAAAATGATTAATAACTGTTCCTTTATGTTGGCGATAAGCCGTCTCATCTTCAAACTCCATTGGTAGGATATTTTCATCATACATTTTAGTTCCTCTTGATCCACCATACATAAATGTTCGACCAACTCCAATTGCTCCAATGGCATCTAATCGGTCCGCATCTTGAACAATTTTGGCTTCAAGTGTGTGAACAGGTTCACCTGTTCCCCCCTTATAAGAAATATTTTCAATAATGTAGAAAATTTCTTTAAGCTCTACTTGGCTACATCCAAGTGTTTGCAAAAAGATTAATAATTTAGCCTGTTGCTCTCTTGAATCTTCAAATAACTTGGAGTCAATGACATCATGAACTAACGCTGAAATTAAAACGACACGTTCATTTCCACCCTCTGATTTTAAAATAGCTTTAGCATTTTTATAAACACGAATCGCATGATCTAAACTATGACCACTCGTATCTTTGCCTAGCTCCTCTTCTAAAAATTCAACAATACGTGGATAGACTTGTTCCATTTTATTCAGTCCTTTCATAGATGCTTGATTAAACTTATTATATCACCCTCACTTTAAAACGTCTTTTAAATTCATCAAACAAAAAAAGGAAGTCACTAAAGACTTCCCTTAAGCTGTATATGTTAAATAATGATAAAGCGCACCTATTAAATTCGAATCATTTCTAAACGTACATGGAACTACTTGGACACCAGGTTTATAGTTCCCAAAATTATCTGAGAAACTATCCACATTTTTTCTAATATATTCTAGCAATAATGGTTGAGCACTAATTCCCCCACCAATGGCCACACGCTGTGGATCAATTACACATTGAAGGTTAACAATTTGTGCTGCGATTTGTTTTGTAAATTCATCTAAAATTGCTAAAACTTCTTCATCTCCTTCATTTGCTTTTTCAAAGATGAAATAACCATCCACCTCATCTGGATTTAACTGTTTTACTTCAGCCACTTTACTTGATAATTGTCTTGCTCCACCGCTAAATCCCCACGTATATTCACCATCATCTAATTTTTGATTATTTAAACGCATTGAGCTAAACTCTCCTGCAAATGATGACGAACCTTTATGAACCTTACGGTTAATGACAACCCCTCCGCCAATACCTGTTCCAAGAACAATGACAATCGCATCATTCACATCTTGCAAGCTACCTCTCCACACTTCTGCTAAAGCTGCACATTTCCCATCATTTTCAATTGTGACCTTAACAGGACAGCGCTCTTGAATTAATTTGACAATTTCCACGTCTGTATTATATCTTAAAAATCCTCCACTATAAGCATAACCACGTTCAACATCTAAAACCCCTGGCATACTAATGGCTATTCCTTCAACTTCATCTTGATACTGATCATACAAAGAGCCAATAACTTCAATTAAACTTTCAACTTTATCAAGTGGTGTTTTAACACTACCTTTTTCTAAAATGGTAGCTTCTTCATCCATTTTTGCATATTTAACTGCACTTCCACCGATATCTAAAACTAAATACTTTTTCACGTAAAATCCCCCTCACTTAAAAATGAATTCGTTTACAGGGTTATCATATCACTTTAAGTCAGCAAAATTTCAAGCATTTTGTTAGTTTTATCTAATATTTAGTAATTCATTCGCACTCTCTCTATATTATAAGGATAAGGTTTATCATCTGCTTAATTGAATAGCCTCACGTTTTAACCATTCTAAAGCTTTTCCTGTTAAATGAGGAGATAAGGTTTCGACTACTTTTTGATGATACTGATTAAACCAAGCTAATTCTTCATCATTTAACATCTCAACAATGATTGCTTTTGTATCAATTGGGAAATACGAGATCGTTTCAAACTCATAAAACTCTCCATATTCAGTTGCACATTTTTCAACAACGAGTAATGTATTTTCAATGCGAATTCCATGGCGACCCGCTTCATAAACCCCTGGCTCATTTGTTGTCATCATTCCTGGTTGCAGAGGAACAGTTTGTGTTAATCTAAATCCTTGTGGCCCTTCATGAACACCACCAAAGTAAGAAACACCGTGTCCTGTTCCACAACGATAATCTAAACCATGCGACCAAAGTGGCTGGCGTGCTAAAATATCTAAATTTCCTCCTGAGCATCCTTTTTGGAAGACTGCTTTACTCAAATTAATATGGCCTTTTAACACTAGGGTATAATGAATTTTCTCTTCTTCTGTTAATTCACCTAAGACAAATGTACGTGTAATATCTGTTGTTCCATCTAAATATTGACCTCCAGAATCAATGAGTAAAAACCCTTTTTTCTCAATCAGTGAGCACTTTTCTTTTGTCGGATTATAATGCATCATCGCCGCATTTGCACCATAAGCAACAATGGCCCCGAAACTTGATCCATAGTTTAACGGCTGATGTCGACGATAAACTTCTAAAATTTCACGCACATCGTATTCTGTCACTAATTCCCCAGCATCTAATTTTTCATAAATCTCTTGCATGGCACCGACTAAGGCACAACTATCTTTGACTTGGGCATTGTGGGTATTTTTAATTTCGGTTTCATTTTTGACCGCTTTTAAGTTGTTTACAAGATCAAATCCCGCTACAACTTCAGCCCCTTCATGATTAACTAGCACATGATATAAATAATAATTCACCGTCTCAAGTGGACATAAAATACGCCCAGACACAACAGATGAGGCCAATATCTCATCGATTTCATCGTACTCCTTCAAGGTCACTCCATTAGTTGTTAAGTAGTTAGTCACCTCATCTGATAAGCGATGCGAATCAACAAATAAATAAGCTGACTCTTCTAATACAAGTGCATACGATACCACTAACGGATTAAATAAAATATCATCCCCACGAACATTAAATAACCAAGCGATACTTCCTAATGACGTTAACACATATCCGTTTAAGTTTGATTTTTTCATCTCTTGACGAACCATGTTTAACTTATCAGCACAGCTGTATCCCGTATATTTGGTCTCATGAATAAAAACATCTGTACTTGGAATCGCTGGACGATCCGTCCAAATTGAATCTAATAAGTCATGTTCTCCACAGACTTTGATTTTTTTTGGCTCAAATGTTTTTAACATTTCTAAAACATTTGAAGCGGCTAATACTTTTCCATCAAACCCCACACAACTTCCTTCCTGTAATGTATTAGCTAAATACTCAGTAATTGTCGGGACACCTGATTGTCCCATTTTAAATAATTGAACTTCACTACCAGCAAGCTCTGACTCTGCCTGAATAAAGTAACGACCATCTGTCCAAAGTCCACTTTCTGTCTCAGTAACAACTAGTGTCCCTGCTGAACCTGTAAATCCTGATAAGTAGGCGCGTCCTTGCCAATGTGTTGCGACATATTCACTTAAGTGCGCATCTGCACTCGGAATAATGTATGCTTGTACCCCAATTCGTTTCATTTCTGTTCTTAATGCTTTAATCTTTTCATTGACGTTCATAGTTTTCTCACTCCTTATTCACGTTAAGAAGATTGTAGCACGTTTCCTATCAACAGTCATTTATTGGAAAAAGAAAAAACGACTAAATCGTCGTTTCCTCAAAGACAATTATTAATCACGAGTAATAATGACCGATAATTCGGGATAATTTCATCTTCACCTAAAACGGTAACAAAGTGTGAGAGGACGGGTTTACACTGTGCTAAAACATCCTTTTCAAGTTGTTCTGGCAACACATTTAGACAAATATCTTTCACAGCATCTCCTGTCCATTCACTTGGAATTTGATCTCGAATCGTATACATCGCTAAGACAAATGTTTGAGTAATTAACTTATATTGTTCCTTCGCTTGTTCACTCAAATCATCAAGTGCTTGTTGGATTTGAAGCGTATCTGTAATTTGGTCTGCAAACATAATTAACTTATCAATATCTGACTGTTCACTCTCAATGACTTTAACTGTGTTAGAACTTGCATTCTGTAATTCTTCAAAAATATATTCGGCAAATTCATGAGCTCGCGCTGTATGATAATCGATAGAAAGTTTTACATCAATTTGTTTACAAACATCTTCAAGTAGTGCATAAGTATCTTCATCCTCTGCAATAATTTCACACGGTCTAATTTTAAGTTCAAGAAATTGCTTTGCTAGTTCTGTAACAGTATCTGTCAAGTAAAGCGCAGCTGTTTCCTGAACATCCAGATAAAAAAGTTGTCCTTCTTCAGAATCGACAAGTGCAGTAACAAGCATAAAAAATGGTTGGCCAGAACCGACCTCAACGACAGGATTAGGCAAATAAAACTGAATTGCTTCTAATGTAATTAGTAATTTAGGTAGCTTCTTCACTCGATAAGCTAACAAATCATTTTGAAAAATAGTTTTCTTAGGAGTAGGTGCTTTCTTATACAATGTAGCATCGACAAAAGTACCTTCCCATCCTTTTTCTTCTGTATAATATCTTAAATAATATTTACTATCATAAATCTCTGGAACTTGTAGATCTTTCGTCAACTCTAATCTTGCGATAATCATTGCTTGCTCTAATGCTTTCGTTAAAAATCGACATTGCCACCCATCCGTTAGATACCATGAATAAATTCCTGGATGATGATAACGAAATCTTGGACATTCATTTTTCCCTTTAAACTGATAGCCTAAAAACATCGCCTGCTCATCATCATGCTCTGTCAAAGTTTCTGGGTTTTCAAAGCTGACGGTTAAACAATTTTTCTTAACCTCTGCTTTCATGAAAATATGATCCATATACGCTAAACTCGCCTTATCATATAAATAGCGATACGATTGATAACCGGCCTCTCCTAAATAGACTGATAATGAAAAATGCTCTCCCATCATTCCCATAATGCTACAAAATCCATCTATATCTCTCTCATCATCGTGAATGATAAATACTTGAGAGGCATACATCCATTTCCATGGTTGTAATTTTCGAAAAGCAATTGCTGCTTCATACAATTTGTGCAGCTCAACATTTGTCGCAATCCCCATTACACATCACCCTCTCTATGCCCATTTTAAATCCCTCTACTTAAATAATATGTCGTTACATCAAGAATCATGTTAAATTAAAACATTTTCACATTTAGGGGGAATTTTAACACGATTTTTATTGAATTAGACCTTGTTTTAACTTATAATACGGGTATTGTAGGTATTTTATAGCATTATTTAGTTTATAGTATTGTTGATTATATTCTCATTATTTAACAATATACAAAATACACATTAGGGGAAAGAAGGAATTTAGTTGAAAAAGAAGTTAAGTTTAGTACTATGTTTTGTATTAGCAATTGGACTATTATCGGGATGTGCAATTTCACCAGAGCCAATTACTGCAGAGACAGCGTCTGGATTATGGGATAAAGTTTTCGTTTTACCATTAGCTTCATTTATTACATTACTTTATAAATTATTAGCTAATAACTTAGGTTTCGCGATTATCTTAGCAACAGCAATCGTTCGTTTAGTATTAATGCCATTATATTCAAAATCAAATAAATCAATGGCAGTTATGCAAGAAATCCAACCAGAAATGCAACGTATTCAAAAGAAATACGAGAACAAAAAGGATCAAGCGTCTCAAGTTAAAATGCAACAAGAGATGATGGAACTTTACAAAAAATATAACTATAACCCTATGATGGGATGCGTGCTACCATTCTTACAAATGCCAATCTTCTTAGCATTCTACCAGGCTATTTCTCGCCATCCATTAATTAAAGATGCTGGTGCAGCTGAGTTCTTTGGAATCAATTTAGGAGCAACAGGTACAATACCAAACTACGTTTTAGCATTCATCGTGGCTGGATTAACAATTTATTCTCAACGTTTAATGAATAAAAACATGGCTGCTAACATGAATTCTCAACAAAATCAAACAAGCAATATGATGATGAAGGTTATGACTTATTACTTCCCGTTTGCAATGTTCTCAATCACGATTGGGACACCATTCGCATTCGGTTTATACTTCTTAACTGGACAAATTATGACAATCGTTCAATCGTTAATCTTCAAACGTCCAGGAGCGAAAAAATAATAATGAATTTTAAAGCTTATTCTATTTGGAATAAGCTTTTTTTATAGCTAATCATCTCCACCCAACACCGATGTGACGAACTGGCTCTAGCAATGTCCTTAATTACTGTTTTATATGATATGTCTTTCATCTTCTTAAAATATAGCTACCAGTTGTATAACAAAAAAATTATAAAAGTATTGTATGTTCGGCATATTTAGACACATCCTAAAAAACTCTAATGT
The DNA here is from genome assembly GCF_025594975.1 of Turicibacter sp. T129. Taxonomy (NCBI): domain Bacteria; kingdom Bacillati; phylum Bacillota; class Erysipelotrichia; order Erysipelotrichales; family Turicibacteraceae; genus Turicibacter; species Turicibacter sp. T129. The sequence goes on from NZ_JAMQUU010000037.1 coordinate 27,610, forward strand.
TATATTATCTATGACACAATGATTCAGAAGATGAAAAATCAATTAACTCTATAGATAAATAGAAATGTTTTTCATCTTTCTAAGTCAGTCTTAGTAATTAACCGTGTTCGATATTAAGGCATCCTATCGTCCAGGGGTCACCTAGTGATTTCTGAAAGAAATCTATTCCTCAACTGCTAGGGCTTGGGTCACCTAGCGATTTCTGAAAGAAATCTATTCCTCCATTACTAGGGCTTTAGTTTTTACACTGTGAAAAACTTATCTGAACTTATATATTTAATTTAGACAAAATCACATGTGGCGATATCCATTTATTGATCTTATTTTTTCAATTACAGTGATTTTATTCATAATAAATGAAAAATAAATTTCCTTTATGACAGTATTTCACCTTAAGAGAAAGAAGGCATTCAATTGAAAAAGAATTTTAGCTTATTATTATTTTTAGTTTTAACCATTGGATTATTATCGGGATGCAGTATTTCAACCGAGCCTATTACAGCCGCAACAGCAACAGGACTTTGGGATAAATTATTCGTATTACCACTAGCTAACTTTATTACCTTTTTATATAACATCCTTAATAATAATCTAGGTCTTTCGATTATCTTAGCAACAGCGATTGTTCGTTTAGTTTTAATTCCATTATATTTAAAGTCAAATCAATCAACCATGGTGATGCAAGAAATTCAGCCAGAGATGGAGAAAATGAAAAAGAAATACGAACATAAACAAGATCAAGCTTCCCAAGTTAAAATGCAACAAGAGATGATGGAACTTTATAAAAAATATAATTTTAATCCTATGATGGGATGCCTATTACCGCTATTACAAATGCCAATTTTCTTAGCATTCTATCAAGCCATTTCTCGCCATCCGTTAATTAAAAATGCAAGTGCTAATGAGTTCTTTGGAATTAATTTAGGAGCAACAGGAACGCCGGCAAACTGGATTTTAGCTCTAATCGTTGCAGGTTTATCCATCTACTCTCAACGTTTAATGAACAACAATATGGCAGATACTATGAAAAATTCTCAACAAAATCAAGCGAATAATACAATGATGAAAGTTATGACTTATTACCTTCCATTTGCGATGTTCTCGATTACAATTGGAACACCATTTGCATTTGGTCTATACTTCTTAACAGGAGCCATCATGCAAATCATTCAATTTCTTATTATCAAAAAGCCACAACGAAAAAAATAACAATAAACATTAAAGCTTATTTTATTTGAAATAAGCTTTTTTATATTCTTTAACCACTTAGGTAATCTTTAATGAAGCACAAAAAGCTATCATCTATTTGATAGCTTTTCATTAAGAATAACTTTCAGTGACACATTTTTGTAAGTGAATATAATTCGGAATGAGTTCTGCTTCTCCAACGACATCTAAATAATGAGTGAGAATATCTGGGACAATCTTTAACTCTTCTTCTGTTAATAAGCCAGGTAAGACCTCTTTACACGCACGTTCCACATTCTGTACACTCCAATGATCTGGCAATTCTTGAAAATGACCTAACATAACAACATGAAATAACTCAACTATATTCGTAAACTGCTGTTTTACCCCTTCTGGTAGATGGCGACTTAAAGCATCACACTCTAAAATATTTTGACAGATTTCCCTACTTGTTAATAAAACTAAATCGATATTTTCTTCAATATCTACTTCCATTGAGGCATCAAATTGCTCTTCAATCTTCATTAAATCACAAACAAAATCTGTGGCTGCCTCTAGCTCTGGAACTTTCATAAGTGGAATTTTTGTTTTATCTGAAAAATCTTTAAACTGTCTTAAAACCGCCTCACAATCCGTGACTAAGCATTGGGGTTTAAACTCTAAATCTTTTATTAATGTATTGGCGAATCGAGATAAAATTGTTTCTTGACTTTCTAAGCTAGGGCTTGACATTTCTGCAAATACTAATTGTTTCGTTTCCTTTTCTAAAATAGCCGTAATCATCGGATAGTATGCTCTTGAATCCCCCTTCTCTTCAATAGGACGAGGCATTAAAAATCGCGCGATTTCAAAAACCATATTCGTACTTGGAAGTTTAGAAATACGATAAGCTGCTAATTCATTTTCATAACGTACCCCTGTCTCTTTCATTTGCTCTAAGAAGACAGATAATGAAATTTTTAACGTTTTCCAATTCCCTTCAAAATCTTGTAACCTCATTAAGACCTGATCATCTTCTAACGTAAATGAAGGCGTTTCTTTAACCAGCTCTGCTAATTCACCCACTTGTTTTAATGCCTGTGTTAAAAAGCGGCACTGCCAACCACCTGTCAGTGAGATTGGGACAAAACCAGCTAAACAATCTCGAAATTGTGCTACAACCTCTCGGTTACGTAACTCTGAAACTCGATTAAACCCCACTGATAAACAAGTCTCTCGAGATAGAAGACTATCGAGTGTTTTATCTTCAATCGTCAATTGGTTAAAGTCAAGCATTTCGATATAATGACGAAGCCCATCAATGCCAAGATAGACTTTTAATCCTCTTTCATCTGATTTATTTCCAATAATGCAGCAAAATCCCATAATATGTGTTTCAGGATCTTCTACCACTAATAACTGGTATTCACTGATCCATTCCCAAGGCTGCAATCTTTCAAATTCATCGGCCGCTTCATATAATGATTTCAATTCTAATTTAGTCGCCTTCACCATTATCTCTCCCTTAATATTATTTTCTATATTATGGTATTTTTTATTTGTTTTTACACATACTAGAAAAATTATTAATGTAAAAATGTAATCAAAGGATAGGCTTAAAATAAAAATGCATCTTTCTTGCGTTATATTTGCTTGTGATTTATTTTATATTTAGAAATAAATTAAAATTCTCACAATATCATAATTGTAAAATCAAGTTATCCTGATAATACTATTTCTTAGGTGAATTAAACGATCCATTAAATATCTATTGCGAGCTAATCTATTTCTTAACTTGACTATTGGAGGGACCATATGATTCAATCTGTATTATTAAAAAATGACGTATATTGGTTAGGTGTCTTAGACCCAAATCTAGATGTCTTTGATATCATCATGGAAACAAAATACGGGACAACTTATAACTCTTATTTAGTAAATACGACTGAAGGAGCTATTTTAGTTGAAACAGTAAAAGAAAAATTCTTTGATTCATACTTACAAAAAATCGAAGAAGCAATCGGTGATTTAAGTCAGATTAAGTATATTATTACCAACCACACTGAGCCTGATCATGCAGGTTCAATTGGACGCTTAGTTAAATTAATTCCTGGTTTAACAGTCATTGGTTCTAAAACAGCCATCACTTATTTAAAAGATATTTTAAATATCAGCTTTAACTATTTAACAGCTGACAGCTTAAAAACATTCACACTTGGAGAGAAAACATTCGATTTTATCCCAGCTCCATTCTTACACTGGCCAGACTCAATGTACACTTACCTCAGTTCAGATAACGTGTTATTCACATGTGATTCCTTCGGATCCCACTATAGTCCAAAACACGGAATTAAGTTATCGGAAGTGCCTGCAAGTGAAGAGGAAGCTTTCCAAGATGCTCTACTTTACTACTACACAGCCATCTTCTCACCATTTAAGCCATACGTAATTAAAGCCATCAACAAAATTAATGATTTAAAATTAGATATGGTTTGTACCGGACATGGCCCAGTCTTAGATACACGTATCGATGAAATCATCGAAACCTATCGTAACTGGTCAACTCCTGCTAAAAAAGAAGGACCTAAAAAAGTGGTCATGCCTTACGTATCAGCTTACGGATATACAGGTGAATTAGCCGAAGCTATTACAAAGGGAATTCATGAAGTCGATCCAACGATTCAAGTCATTCCTTACAACTTAGATATTTTAAATTATCCACAGAAGAAAGATGAAATCTTAGCACACTTTGCAGATGCAGATGGAATCTTACTTGGTACATGTACCATTAACGGAGATGCGCTTCCAATTATTTGGGATTTATCAATCAACTTAAACCCAATCGTTCATGGTGGAAAAATTGTGTCCGCCTTTGGCTCATACGGATGGAGCGGAGAAGGTGTGGATAACATCATGGACCGTTTACACCAACTTCGTATGAAAGTCATCGATGGATTCAAAATCAAATTCCGTGCATCTGAAAGTGAAACACAAGCAGCTATCGATTTCGGTAAATTATTTGCTAACAGCTTATTAACAGGAAAAGTCCCAGCTCGTAAAAAAGAGACAGGAGCCGCTCTAACTGCAGAAGAATTAAATCCAAGTGGTAAAGTTGTATTATGGCGTTGTATCATCTGTGGAGAAGTTTACCCAGGTGTTCTACCACCAGAAGTTTGTCCTGCGTGTGGAGTAGGTTCTGATTTATTCGAAATTTATGAAGAAGAAGTAATCAACTTCAAATCAACAGCGGATGAAAAATTCGTCATTGTTGGTGGTGGAGTTGCTGCTGTGACAGCTGCAAATGCGATTCGTGTTCGTAATGAAGTTGCATCAATCACAATGATTAGTGCAGAATCAAGCTATCCATATTACCGTCCTGCTTTATCAGATTTAATCGTGAAAGATGTTCCAGCTCAGGAGTTTAACTTAAACCCTGAAAATTGGTATACCGAGAATCATATCAACGTTCAATTAAACACGAAAGTAACAGCATTAAATGTAGATGAAAAAGTATTAACGCTTGAAGATGGAAGTACAGTGGCTTACGATAAATTAATCTTAGCAACGGGAACTTCAAACTTCATCCCACCAATCCCTGGCACAGAAGCAGAAGGTATCTTCTCAATTAAATATAAAACTGATGCATTAGCATTACGTAATTATGCAAAAGGTAAACAAAATGCCGTTATCATCGGTGGTGGCGTCTTAGGATTAGAGGCTGCTGATGCATTACAAGAATTAGGATTAAATATCACGGTATTAGAAGTTGCTGATCGTTTAATGCCTCGTCAATTAGATGAATCTACTTCATCATTCATTTCAAACATTTTAGCCGAACGTAAAATTGATGTTCGTACAGGTGTTCAAGTTCAAGAAATCATCAATTCAAATGGTCAAGTTAGTGGCGTAAAATTAGCTGATGAAACAATCAATGCTGATGTGGTTGTGATCAGTGCCGGTGTTCGTGCAAATACACAATTAGCAACGATGGCTAACATTGAAACTAATCATGGGATTGTGGTTAATAATCAAATGCAAACATCAGTGGCTGATATCTATGCTTGTGGGGATGTTGCTGAATTTGAAGGGATTTCAACAAACTTATGGGCACCTGCTATCGATCAAGGTAAGGTTGCTGGTATCAATGCTGTTGGCGATCATGCAGAATTCTCTAATAAGGTGGAGCCATTATCATTAATCGCCTTCGATACAGAAGTCTTCGCAATGGGGACATATCCAACTGAAAATATTGAAGAGTACCAAATCTTATTAGACTCTAATGCAAAAACGGGTCACTTCAAAAAATTATACTTCAAGGAAGATGAACTTGTTTATGGTGTCTTATTCAAAGATATCTCAAAAGCAAGCGTGTTATTAACAGGTGTTCGTAACGGTGACGATTATGCAACAGTTGTTTCAAAATTATATCGTTAATTTAAAAAGGAGCTGTCTCAAAATAGCTATAAATAGTTAAAATTCGTTATAGAGAGCATCTCTTTGAATCATAAGTATTAAAATAACAAAAGGACTCTGTAGTCTACGAAAACATCTTAAATGGGCCGGGGAAAATAATTTCCCCATAAATAGCGAGCAAGCTCGCTAATCATCCCATATTTTGAGTTTTCTTGACCTTAGAGTCCCTTTTTAATACTTATTAAAAAGAATGATGAAGTTTTATTAGTTCTATAAGTTAGGATTCACTGATTACTTTAATTTTTTCTCTAATAAATGACACACTTTTTTGAAACTTTATATATTCATCTTGTACTAAAATCCTCTTCAATGAAGTAGAAATTTCATTTTTGATGATTAATAACCGATGCATTTCTTCTATTAAAATAAATTTGATATGAAAATTTTCATGATTTGAATGAGCCAATTAGTTTCAAAACCGTTGTGCCGCTTTATAGGAGAGAAAATATTTGCTAATCAGGGTATTTATATTATAGAGACCCTCTCTCTTCATATGAAGTGAGAATGGGAAAGATAAAATATCTTTGACGTGAGATGACTAGCGGCTAACCCCGCTAGTTATGCGTGAGTCGCCGACGGAATAAAGATACTAATATCGTCCCATTCTAACTTAAAAGGGGCCATCTCATTTTGAGATAGACCCTTGCTTATTTATAATATTTAGCCAATACATGACTTAAAACAAATGAATTTTTAAATAGTCCAAGCTCTTGTTGGCAATCTAAGTAAGCTTTAATTGATGAACCAATGTACGGTCTATAATCATTTTTGACACTTTCTTCTAAAAGATGAGATTGAAGTAAAGCTTCAAATCCTTCTTTACTCCACTCACCAGGAAGTTCATTAAACTCTTTATATAAAAATAAAACCGAATAAATCCAAATATCTTTCAATGCCGATTTTTGAATAGAAGTTAGCATTTGCCCTAAATCAGTCTCTAACATGACTTCATATGATTGTTCTGCAGCTTGAATAAGGTGTAAAAATGCTTGTTCTTCACCATTTAAATCTCCCATTTGAGTGGATAGAAATGAACTCATAAAAGCATCAGCTGCAACAGTCGGACCTAAATCACAGTCAATGTTCGCTTTCTCACAAAAATCACTAATTAAATCTAATAGTATTTCATCAGATACAATAATTTCACGCGGTCGGAATTGTAATCGAGTCAACATTAAATCCGCTAAACGATCACTGACTAACTCTAACTCTTCGCGAGTTGACTTATAAATTTCACCTGAATAAACTTCCCCACTTTCATGGTTAATAAATGTAGTAAGCAGCGGGAACAATTCACGATTATTTTCTTCATCCCAGAGTGGCGTAGGTAAATAAAATTGACTTCCTTCCATGATGACCGGTTGTTTAGGTAGCTTACTAACTCGATGAGCTTTTAATTCATTTGGATAAATGAAAATCTCTTCTTCACCCAGTAGTTCATCTTCTTCAGTATAGGTAAGTGTCCACTTCCCATTCTGAACACTTATTGTCAAATAAAAGTTTTCACGCAAATCAATTTTTCCTTGATCAAAATCAGTCAGTACTTGTACTAATTGATCTAAGTACATCGTTAATAATCGTACATCTTCATCTGTTTCAAGTAGCCAAGGCTTTGATCCTGGAAACAATCGTCTTAAAATGGGCCACTGAGCTTTTCCTCTAAAACTCATGCCCACTGATTTAATCCGTTCATAGTCCTCTTCAAACAGTTCATCGCGATTCGCATAAAGTAATAGAAATCCCTGTTGGCGATATGAGGACTTAATATAATTCATATCCTCTAATTCTTCAAAATCATAATTTAATGACTCTAAGTAGGCACGCATTCCGGCCTGTCCATGCAAAATATTAATCATTAACGTTCCATCTAAGGGGTCTTGTTCAACCACACAATAGCCCATCATCTTTGTAACCGGATCTTCAATTAAAATAATATCTTGATTGCTCCAAAATTCCCATGGATTTAACTTTCTCAATTTCTTACAAACCTCATACAAACGTGTCCACAACGCTATACTATCTTTGCTCATCATCTGACTCCTTCTCACATGTTTCTTTTATTATAGGTAGATTCTTAAAAAATTAACGCTATTTTTCATGCAAAATAAAAAGCAACTCTATTTTGCAGTCACTTTTCTATCCATCTTAATAAATTTTTGCTTCTATCGTTAATGTGTATAAAGGGCATTTGATAATTTTAAATCTGATATGCTAACGTACATCTCTTTGATACAAGACTGTCTTTAATTAAGGAGTTTTTTCATTCAATCATTTTAATCACTTTAGCTGGTACTCCTGCGACAACGGTATTGGCTAAAACATCTTTTGTTACGACTGCTCCCGCTGCTACAACGGCATTTTCCCCAATTGTAACACCCGGCATAATAGTCGCCGCCGCACCTACCCAAGCATTTTTCTTAATTAAAATTGGGGATGAAATAGTTGAGTGTCGACGATGAGGTTCTAATGGATGATTAATCGTAATTAAATTGACTTTTGGCCCAATTAAAACACCGTCTTCTAATGTAATTCCTCCCCGATCCATAAAGGTACAACAATGATTGATAAAAACATTTTTACCAACCCTAATATTCTTTCCAAAATCAGTATAAAACGGAGGGCGAAGGCGGAACGTTTTCTCAACTTCTATCCCCGTCAATTGAGAAAATAAACGTCTAACCTCCGGTTCTTCATGATACTTATTATTTAATTCAAAAAGAAGTTTTTGTGCCTCATCTATCATTTCACGAATCTTATGATATTCTGGATCCTGATGTGAGATTTCCTCCCCTAATTTATCTCTTTCAAAAATATCCCTTGCTTCCATCCTATTTCCCCCTTTGAATCTCCAATATCCACAGGTTATGATTTTTGAATCTGTCTCTAAATTGATTCAACCCATTTAACCCGGAACACCTTTATTCAAAATAAGTTCAATTTAATCAACTTAGACTCATTCTTACTGATCAAGCTTCTCTCTTCTTTTGGTTGATTTAATAAAGTATTGTTTTAATGTTTCTGCATCATTATCATAGATTGATTTCTTTATTAAATCTAATTCTAATTCAAAACGATTAATAGCGTTTAATAGATGGTCTTTGTTGCCTAAAAAAAGTTCACTCCATAAATCTTCATTAATATTAGCGATTCGAGTTAGCTCTCGATAACTATCCCCGATGAAACTTCCTGTATCTCTTCCTTCTATATCACTATTAATTAAAGCAACTGCCATTGCATGAGGTAATTGAGAGGTAAATCCTATCATTTCATCATGAAAGTCTGGTGTTATTCTTCTTACTTTTTTAAAGCCTATTTCATAAGCTAAATTCTCGATTAATTCAATATTCCTTTCTTGATTTCGAGGGGTTGGTGTAATCAGATAATTAGCTCCTTTAAAAACACGACTTGATGCAAAATCAATCCCTCTTTTTTCTCTTCCTGCCATCGGGTGTCCAAATACAAAATCAACTTCATTAGGTAGTATCTCTAAAATATCATTAATGAACATTCCTTTAACACCTGTTGCATCCGTAATCACACATCCAGGTTTAAAGTTATCTCTATTGCTCTGTATGAATGATTTCACTAACTTAGGATAAATAGACAAAATAATTAAATCAGCTTGCTTCAAAAATAACTCACCTGTTACCGATCCATCCTTAATTAACCCCATCTGTTTAGCTTTTTCTAGCGTCTGTTTATTCGTATCTATTCCATAAACTTGTTGATAACTCGCTTCCTTAAGAGCCATCGCAAACGAACCACCAATGACCCCTAAACCTACAACCACAATATTCATCCCAAGATTCCTCCTTTTTAAAATTTACTTCCTAAATTAGGTCAATCTCACTCCATCCTCCATGGTAACGTTTATTATCATTCCCATCTCTTTACAAATAAACTTCCATCACCATATTTCATTATATGGACAATGTTTTAATCGATATTCCTTTATAACTCTAACAAAAAAGAGCCTTTCGGCTCTTTTTATTAATGTTTATTAAAACTTACTTTCATAATCATAGATTACTCGTAAGATAGCTTCCATATCATGTACCATTGGCATTCTAGGGTTAGCTGGTGTACATTGATCTTCATATGCATTCATGGCCATACGATGAACAGATTCTTCCCAAGCTTCTTGATCAATACCTTGCGATTTGATATTAGCAGGAACTCCAACCTTTTTGCATAATTCTTCGCAAGCGTCCGCGAACATTGCAACACCTTCCGCTGGTGTTTGAGGATTTAATCCAATTAATTGAGCAAGTTCCATGTATTTCACATCTGCTTTATAGTTTTCAATTTTAGGCCAAATATTTAATTTTGTTGGAATCGTTCCATTATATCGAATGACGTGTGGCAATAAAATTCCGTTAGTACGTCCATGCGGTACATGCCACTCTCCACCAATTTTATGAGCTAATGAGTGGTTCATTCCTAAAAAGGCGTTTGCAAACGCCATCCCAGCGATTGTCCCAGCATTATGCATTTTTTCTCTTGCCTCTGGATCATTTTTACCATTTTTCACCGATCGCTCTAAGTAATCAAAAACTAATTTGACAGCTTGTTTTGCCAATCCATCTGTAAAATCAGAAGCCAAAATTGAGACATAAGCTTCAATGGCATGCGTTAAGACGTCAATTCCTGTATCCGCAGCAATTGAGGCTGGCATACTCATAGCGAACTCTGGATCAACAATCGCAACGGTTGGTGTTAAAGAATAATCAGTTAATGGATATTTCTTATTCTCTTGTTTATCGGTAATAACTGCAAAAGGTGTAACCTCTGATCCGGTTCCGGATGTCGTTGGAATACAAATTAATCGGGCTTTCTTTCCTAACTCAGGAAATTTAAATGCACGTTTTCTAATATCCATAAACTTTTGTTTAATATCATCAAAATTCACTTCAGGATGTTCATACATAAGCCACATAACTTTTGCAGCATCCATTGAAGATCCACCACCTAATGCAATAATCACATCCGGTTGAAATTTTCTCATTAATTCAACACCTGCATTAACGGTTTCAATACTTGGATCCGGTTCGACATCAAAGAATAGTTCTACATTAACTTTATTACGTCGTCTTTTAATCACATCTTCAATTTTATCCACATATCCCAGATTGTACATTCCTCGATCGGTTACAATCATGGCCTTCTCCATTTCTTTCATATCTCTTAAATAACGAATTGAATTTCGTTCAAAGTAGATTTTTGGAGGAAGCTTCATCCATTGCATATTATTGTTACGTCTTCCGATACGTTTAATATTTAATAAGTTGATTGCACTAACGTTATTAGAAACTGAATTGTGACCGTAAGAACCACAACCGAGTGTTAATGAAGGAATAAAGGCATTATAAACCGAACCAATTCCACCAAATGTCGATGGGGCATTTTCAATGACACGAATCGCTTTACATTTTAAACCGAATTCAATTGAAATCTCATGATTTTGAGTGTGAATCGCAGCTGAATGTCCTAATCCATTAAAAGCTACCATGGCCGCTGATTTAGCAATTCCATCTTCCGTCGATGTTGCTTTTAAAACAGCTAAGACTGGGGATAATTTTTCTCTTGTTAATGGTTCATTTGGTCCAACCTCTTCACATTCAGCACAAATAATTTGAGTGTCGTCTGGAACAACGAATCCTGCTTGCTCAGCAATCCATGTCGCAGGTTTACCAACAATAGCTGGATTTAATCGAGCTTCGTTGACTTTATCACTATAAGCAGTACATCCAAACATGTATGTTTCTAATTTAGCTTTTTCTTCATGATTTGCAAAATACACTTTGAAACGGCTCATTTCTACTTTAAATGCATCATAGATTTCTTGATCAACAATAGCCGCTTGTTCAGAGGCACAAATCATCCCATTATCGAATGATTTAGATAATACGATATCATTAACTGCTCGTTTTAAGACACAAGATTTTTCAACATAAGCCGGAACATTACCTGCACCTACCCCTAAAGCTGGTTTTCCACATGAATAAGCCGCCTTCACCATTGCATTACCACCTGTTGCTAAAATTGTTGCAACACCTGAGTGGTTCATTAAAGCATTTGTCGCATACATTGAGCGCATTCCTAACCATTGAATACAGTTATCAGGTGCTCCAGCTGCAATAGCTGCATCTCTAATGACCTTTGCCGCTTGTACCGAACACTCATATGCCGATGGATGGAAAGAGAAAATAATTGGATTTCTTGTTTTTAAAGCAATTAATGATTTAAAGATAACGGTTGAAGTTGGATTTGTTGTTGGAATAATTCCACAAATAACACCAACTGGTTCAGCAATTTCAGTAATTCCAGTTAGGGGATCTTCATTAATAATCCCTACCGTTTTTAAGTGACGAAGGTTATTTGTCACATATTCACAGGCAAATAAATTTTTAACAGCTTTATCTTCAAAGACTCCTCGTCCTGTTTCATTCACTGCTGCTTCCGCTAAAACCCCATGTTGATCAAGTCCTGCAACCGAGCATTTTGCTACAATATAATCCACAGCCTCTTGATCAAACGATTCAAATTTTTCTAAAGCAGCTAACGCATTTTGAACTAATTCATCTACATGAGCATCAATCTGTTCATTTGTCCATTCTTGAACTGGCTTCACTTCTTGTTCTACTTTGTTTTGTTCACTCATCTTTTAAAATCTCTCTCCTGTCTTTTTAGTTTATACACGCTAGATATATTAAAAAATGAGAGCCATTATTCCAACTTCAATAAATTCAATTCACTGCTATTGAAAATTCTAGTAACTAAAGACAAAATCCGCTATCGATTGAATAATAAACATGATACTTTTAATGACTTATGCTCAAAAGTAACTCTTTCGTGTCTAACTTATCTATTCCTAAAATGTTATTTATAAAACTATAAAAAAAGAGCCTTTCGGCTCTTTTTTGATTATTCCCACTCGATTGTTGCAGGCGGTTTTGATGTAATGTCATACACTACGCGGTTAACGTGTGCCACTTCATTTACGATACGAACTGAGATTTTCTCTAATACTTCAAATGGGATACGTGCCCAGTCAGAAGTCATTCCATCGATTGAAGTTACGGCGCGAACAACGACTGTGTAATCATAAGTACGCTCATCGCCCATAACACCCACTGATTTGATGTTTGGTAAAGCTGTGAAGTATTGCCATACGTCGCGCTCTAATCCCGCTTTTTTGATTTCTTCACGTAAGATGAAGTCTGAATCACGAACGATTTCTAATTTCTCTTCTGTGACTTCTCCTAAAACGCGAATTCCTAATCCTGGTCCTGGGAAAGGTTGACGGAAGACAATTTCTTCAGGTAAACCAAGTTCTAATCCTAATTGACGAACTTCGTCTTTGAATAATGTGTTTAATGGTTCGATTAACTCAAATTCCATATCTTCTGGTAATCCACCTACGTTATGGTGAGATTTAATTGTTTGAGCTGTATCTGTACCCGATTCGATAATATCTGTATATAAAGTTCCTTGTGCTAAGAACTTCATGTCTTTTAATTTAGCTGATTCTTCATCGAAGCAGTAAACAAATTCGTTTCCGATGATTTTACGTTTTTGTTCTGGATCAGAAACTCCTTTTAATTTACTTAAGAAGCGCTCTTGTGCATCGATTTTGATGAAGTTCATATTGAATTTTCCATCAAATGTTTCAACAACACTTTCAGCCTCTCCTTTACGAAGTAATCCATGATCAACGAACATACATGTTAATTGATCCCCAATTGCGCGGTGAATTAATGCTGCAACTACTGATGAGTCTACTCCCCCACTTAACGCACATAATACATTGTCGTTTCCAACTTGTGCACGAATTTTTTCTACTTGGTCTTCAATGAAGTTTTTCATTGACCAGTTTGCTTGTGCACCACATACGTTAAAGATAAAGTTACGTAACATTTCTGTTCCATGTACTGAGTGTTGAACCTCAGGATGGAATTGTACTAAGTAAATATTGCGCTCTTCACATGAAGCTGCAGCAATTGGACAAGAGTCACTACTTGCATCAACAACAAATCCTTCTGGTAAGTTTGTTACATGGTAACCATGGCTCATCCATACGACTTGCTCTTCTGGTGTTCCTTGGAATAACTTGCTGTTATTCTTAATTGTAATTTCAGCTTTTCCATATTCACGTTGCTCTGCACGTTCAACAGTTCCACCATGCATATGAGTTGTTAATTGCATCCCATAGCAAATACCTAAAATCGGTAATCCTAAGTTAAAAATTTCAGGGTCTACTGTAAAAGCACCTTCTTGAGTGACACTGTTTGGACTTCCACTGAAGATAATTCCTTTTACATTAGACATTTTTTTGATGTCTTCAGCTGTTAATTTATGTGATTTTAATTCACTGTATACTCCAAATTCGCGAATACGTCGCGCGATTAATTGATTGTACTGACTACCAAAGTCAAGAACAATAACTTGATCATGTTGCATGCCTTTCACCTCTTTTTACTAGTATGACTATTACAATAAAAATTTATAGGTCATCACCCTAAAAATTTCTTATTACGATTATATAGTAAAAAATGAACTTTCGCCATCAAAATTAAGACAAAACGTTCACTTTTACTACTAATTACGACAAGATACCACTTTTAAATCTCCCAAATTTAAAAGTACCCAAAACGAAATTACGCTAATACGAAATGGATTAAGAAGATAACTGATAATACCCACATCACTGGATGAATTTCTTTTTCACGGCGTGCAGCTACCATCATAATTGGATATAATAAGAACCCAGATGCAATCCCTTCTGCGATTGAATATCCTAAGACCATCATAATGATTGTTACAAAGGCTGGAATTGATGTCTCTAAGTTCTTCCATTCAATATCTCCTAAAGAAGATGCCATTAAAATTCCGACTGTAATTAGTGCTGGTGCTGTTACTGCTGATGTAACAACTGATAATAATCCTGAACAGAATAACATCACTAAGAAACATAATGCTGTAAACACAGAAGTTAATCCTGTACGTCCACCTGCTTCAACTCCTGTTAATGATTCAACGAATGAAGTTGTTGAAGATGTTCCTAATACTGATCCAATAACTGTTGCAGTTGAGTCGGCTAATAATGCTTTATCTCCATCAACTAAATGACCTTTTTCATTGACTAATCCAGCACGAGAACCAACTGCCATTAATGTTCCTGCTGTATCGAAGAAATCAACAAATAAGAATGAGAAAATAACTGGAATCATTTCTGCTGTAAAAATTGATGGTAATGCTTCAAATAATGCTCCGAATGTTGGCTTTAAAGATGGAATTGGAGCAATAATTTGTGTTGGTAAATCAACAACTCCTAAAAAGATTCCTACAACAGCTGTCACAATCATACCGATAAAGATCGCTGCCGGTGTTTTACGAACTAATAAAATTAAAGTTACAATTAAACCGATAACTGTAATTAAAACGTTAGGATCTGTGAAGTTACCGATTCCGACTAGCGTTGCATCATTATTCACAATAATTCCTGAGTTTTGGAATCCTAAGAATGCAATAAAGAACCCAATCCCTGTTCCAACCGCATGTTTTAATGACGTTGGAATACTGTTAATGATTAACTCACGTAATCCTGTTGCTGATAAAATAATAAATAAAATTCCTGAAACAAAAATCCCTGCTAATGCTTGTTGCCAGCTATATCCCATCATTAAGACAACTGTATAAGCGAAGAAAGCATTCATTCCCATACCTGGTGCTAATGCCACTGGGAAATTTGCATAAAGTCCCATAATTAATGTACCCACAGCAGCTGCTAAAATCGTTGCAGTGAATACCGCTCCTGTATCCATCCCCGATGCTCCAAGCGTGTTTGGATTAACAAAGATGATGTAAGCCATTGATAAGAATGTTGTCAATCCGGCGATAAACTCTCTTGAAACCGTTGTACCACGCTCTTCTAGTTTGAAGAATTTGTTCATATAGGTTACTCCTCCTAATTGTTCATTCTTCTCTCGACTGTTTGTTTAAACAACTATAATGACCATGAATTATCTAAATTCCTACTCCCAATAGTTAGATATGAAATGGCCTTCTCCCATGATCATCATTTAAACAAAAAAAGACTTTCAGCAATTAGTACTGAAAGTCCCCACAGTGGAATGATTAAACCAGATAAACCTTGACCTGTTTATCTAGCAATTGCCACCCGTAGTCTACTCATTTACGGTGAGTAGGTAGAGACTTTCGGACCTTATTTCCGATAATATACGAGAGAAAAGATTAAATTTACTACTTAACTATAAAATCAATTAAGAAAAAAGTCAATGTAATTTCCACAAATTGTTTACATAAAATAAATAAAATCAAGCTAAAATGAAAATAACAAAAAGTTTTTTCATTAATCATTCAATATATTCTAACAAAGTATCACATGATTTCTCAAAAAATACTAAATTTCACCGATAAAAAAAGACTCCTGATTAATCAGCGAGCCTTTCGATAAAAGAATTGTATAAATTTTATGGTAATCAAAAAAAATCCTCTAACAATAGTAAACACCAAAAATCCAAAAATGACTCCTAGTGTATTCATCATCAAGTCATCAACATTAAATCCCCGATACGCATATCCTGTAACAAAATCGTAAGACAACTGGATCAATTCAATGGATAATGAAATAAAAAATCCAATGAGTATCATTCGTAAGAATCCCCAATCCCTTTTCTTAAATAATATAGGGCAATAAAAACTTAGGGGCATCAACATCAAGAAATTTCCGACTGTTGTAATATGAAAAAGATTTCCCCATTTCATAAAATCAAATAGCTGTAAATTATGTCTACGCTCCACAAGGATTCCACATTTTACTTGTTGTTTAAGCAATTCAATATATGTTTCATTAATTGGAATTGGAAAAAAAGCTAATCGAATCACATTTAACACATAAAAAATGAAGCTTGAGACAATCATAAACTGAAGTAATGACTTATTCACTGACCTCTGATGATATATAAACATAAACACTAATGTCAAAATGACTGTCATCAAAAAGCTAAAATGAATGACGGATGTTTTCTCGAGTGCAGTTACTTGATCGGCTAACTCAGATAAATTCCGACAGTCAGATAACTCCCAGTTCATAATGTCCACCTCTTTTTATCATTTTTATTTTACATGTACGACTTTCGTCTTAACTAGCATATCGTGTAACGCACGTAATTCTTGCTTACGAATGCATTGATATGTTAATAAAATCCCATTAAATAATACAATAACTCCTTGTATCAATGATGACAATAAGAACTTCACAACGAAATCACGTTGAAAATACTGTTTTGGTGTTAAATCATTTCCATCTAATGTAACTACTTTAATTTTTAATAATTTTTTACCAATTGTTTGTCCTGGCATTTTAACTGGAATATAAACAAAGTAAATCCACACATAAAATAATTGCAAAGCAACCATCATACCTAGTCCACTTAAGCTTAATGGATTATTCCCACTAGCCTGTAATGAAGTCATAATAAAACTAAAGTTCCCAAAAAAGATTAAAGCTAATAATAATGCATCCACTATAAACGCAGTCCCACGTCTTAATAACATATTAAACATTTCTATTCTTCCCTTCTCAATCATAATAAATTTCACTTTCGTTGATGTAAACTAATACTGTTTCATTATACATGAGATAAGAAAGCGTGTAAATTAAGCGCTCATATCTTTTAGCTTCTACCTATCTTTTATGCAGTAATATAGTGTAAATATTCCATATTATAGTATAATACTCTTAATAGCAGAATCTATACGGCTATTAAGAAAATCATTCGGAAAAGGGGAATTTTTTATGTCATTCGATTATTCATATTTTTATGAATTAGCTAAAGACATTTTGACAACACCAAGCCCTAGTGGCTACACACATATCGTAATCGATAAAATTAAAAATTATGCTGATGAATTAGGTCTGAAAAGCTTTAAAACGAATAAAGGAAATCTAATCGTTGAATTTGAGGGTGAAGATTCAAACAAAACTTTAGCTTTATCTGCTCATGTGGATACACTAGGTTTAATGGTTCGCTCAATCAATAGTGATGGAACATTAGCTATCACTTCAATTGGTGGGAATCAAATGATGACCTTACAAGGGGAATATTGTAAAGTTCATACACGCGACCAAAAGACATATACAGGAACAATTTTAAGCACTTCCCCATCTTCGCATGTTTATGAAGATTGTGCCCGTAAAGGTCAAACAGCTGATGAATTAATGATTCGCTTAGACGAAGTCGTTCATAGCAAAGATGATGCACTAGCTCTTGGGATTCAAAATGGTGATTTTATTTCTATTGATCCTAAAACAACTATCACGGACAGCGGATTTATTAAATCACGTCATATTGATGATAAAATTAGCGTCTCAATTATCTTTACTGTTTTTAAATATTTATTAGAAAACAACAAAAAACCAAACTACAATATCAAATTTATTATTTCAACATATGAAGAAATCGGACATGGTGCCGCACACTTACCAAATAGTATCGATCGTATGATTGCCGTTGACATGGGATGTATCGGAAAAGATTTATCATGTACAGAATATGATGTTTCAATCTGTGCGAAAGATTCATCAGGACCTTACGACTATCAAATGGTATCTGAATTAATTGAATTATCTAAAAAATATGACTTAGGTTATGCGGTCGATGTTTATCCATTCTACGGTTCAGATGCCTCGGCTGCTCTTCGTGCTGGGCATGATATTCAAGCTGCATTAATTGGACCAGGTGTTCATGCCTCACACGGTGTAGAACGTACACATATTGATGGATGTACGAATACGATGAAATTATTGCATGCTTATTTAACAGAAATTAAATTTTAATCCATAAAGAAAGGAGCCTAACGGCTCCTTTTACTATTCAACAACTAAACGTGCTGATTTATCTCCATTTAAATACGCTTGATAACGATTAATAATATCCATCATTTCTTCACGTGTTTTAACCGTTGTTACCATACGTTTAACATGAGTTGCCCCATCTAGTCCTTTGATGTACCATGCCATGTGTGAACGCATTTCAAGTAACGCTACTTTTTCACATTTTAAATCAATTAGACGATCCATATGATCCACTGCTAAGCGTAATTTTTCTTCAGCTGATGGTTCTGCGATTAATTCATCTGTTTTTAAGTAATGAACGATTTGTTTCATTAACCATGGGTTACCTAAAGCGGCACGACCAATCATGATTCCATCCACACCTGATTCTTCTAACACTTTTTTCGCAAATTCAGGTGAATTGATATCTCCATTTCCGATTACCGGAATAGTTTTGATTGCATCCTTAACATCTTTGATAATTCCCCAATCAGCTTTTCCTTCATACATTTGAGAACGTGTACGGCCATGAACAGCAATGGCACTTGCACCTGCTTGCTCAATCTTAAGTGCATTTTCTACTGCATAAATGTGCTCTTTGTCCCATCCAGTACGCATTTTTACCGTAACAGGCTTTTTACATACATCAACGACACTTGCGACAATGTCATAAATTTTATCTGGTTCCAATAATAAACGAGCTCCCGCTTCATTTTTAGTGACTTTTGGAACTGGGCATCCCATATTAATATCAATGATATCGCAATCGCAATTTGCATCAACATATTTAGCTGCCTCAACGAATGTTTCTTTATCTGCACCAAAAATTTGCATTGATAATGGACGTTCTGCTGGGTCAACATAAAGCATATCTAATGTTTTTTTATTTTGATAAACAACAGCTTTATCACTAACCATCTCAGCATAAATTAAACCTGTTCCCATTTCTTTAACAATCGTACGGAACGCTGCATTACAAACACCTGCCATCGGCGCTAAAACAACTGGGTTATCAATTTCAATCTCACGAATTTTCCAAGTCATATTTTCACCACTTTCTTTTTAATTCTCATTCATCTATATATCAATCAAAATTATTTCGACACAAAATCTCAAATCATCATTATACCTTATCCCATTGAAAACTTCAAGCCAAGCAACTTTCTCAATCCTTTTTGAAATATTACCTAGGTAATATTTTTTATTGAGATCTATTTTAAAAAAGTGTTTATATTTCTTTAAAAGTAAGCGGGTAATAATAACA
>NZ_JAMQUU010000038.1:0-36190 GCF_025594975.1 Turicibacter sp. T129
CCTATTTTGTGGACGAAAAAAGGACCGATTCAAAGCCCTTTATTGGGATAAAGACGGTTTTATCTTATTATATAAACGGATTGAGAAGGGTAACCTTCAATAGCCAAGAAACCAAGAAGAAGTCAAAAATTTAACCCATCAGGAGCTTCGTTGGCTACTTGAAGGCTTATCTATTCAACAACCTAAAGCTATCAAACCAGCTCAAACAGGATGTCTGATTTAAATCATTATAAAATGGTAATAAAACCTGTATTTTCTATTTGATTTTGGGCATACTAAGCCTAACATGAATCATTTAGAAAAAGAGGTGGCACCGTTGAGTACGTTTGAATCGAAACTAATCAAAGAAAATCAGAACCTATTAAAAAAATTGGATCAACAAACTCAACGAATCACTGAACAAGATCAACAAATTAAACAATTAACTGAACAGGTTGAGTTTTTAACAAAAAAGCTTTATGGATCCTCAAGCGAGAAAACTAAAGTTGATCCCAATCAACTCTCACTTTTTGAGGATCCTCATTTAGAAAACCACCAAACAAAGATTGAACCAACAGAAGAAATCACGTATCGCCGCCGTAAGGCATCTGGTCGTAAAGCCGAGCTAACAAAAGATTTACCCGTTGAAGAAATTCACTGTGAGTTACATGGTGAAGATTGTACATGTGACCAGTGTGGTCAAAAGATGAAACCGATGGGAAAGAAACTCATTCGCGAAGAGGTCTGCTTTATCCCAGCGAAACTATTTAAAAAAGTTTACTATTCACACGCTTATAAGTGTGATTGTCATGATGACTCCTATGAAACACAGCCGATTCAATGTGCTGAAGTCCCTAAAGGACCGATCCAAAGAAGCTTAGCAGGACCTAGTGTTCTTGCCTGGATGATTCATCAAAAATACGAATTAAGTCTTCCGCTTTATCGCCAAGAAAAGGAATGGAAGACGTACGGATTACAATTAAGTCGACGCACGATGGCGAATTGGATGATAACGGTGGCGAAGGATTGGTTGCGCCCACTTTACGATTATTTCGCCAAAATCTTGGTAAAAGAAGAAGTTCTTCATGCCGATGAAACGCACTATCAAGTGTTAAATCGAATGGATGGACGTGACGCAACATCTCAAGCACGAATCTGGTTAATTCAAACAGGTAAAGAATGCGAAACACCCATCGTTTATTATCACGCAGATTTAACTCGTACAAGAGTGGTCGCGGAGCAATTACTCAATGGATTTAAAGGCTACCTTCATTGTGATGGGTATTCCGGATATAAGAACTTACCGAATATTGAATTAGTGGGGTGTTGGGCTCATGCACGCCGCAAATTTAAGGATGTACCAGGGAAGAATGGAAAAGCTAAACAAGCTATTGACTACTGTAACCAACTTTTTAAGATTGAACGAGAACTTCAGGAATTATCGCCTGAGGAGCGTTATGAGCAACGTCAGTTACAGGTCAAGCCAGTGATAGAAGCTTTTTATGACTTTCTAGGTAGCTTCATCCCAATGAAAGGTAAGTTGCAAACTGCGGTTCACTATGTTTTGAATCAAAAGAAAGAACTGATGGCCTTTTTGAAAGATGGACGATTAGAAGCATCGAATAATCGTGCCGAACGCGCCATCAAAACCGTGGTTATTGGACGGAAAAATTACTTATTTTCAACAAGCTTAGCAGGGGCTGAAGCCAATGCGATTATCTATAGTGTGATTGAAACAGCGAAAGAGCACGGCTTAAATGTTTATAAATATTTAACTTAATTATTTGAACACCTACCAAATGTTGAGTTTTTAATGAAACCAAAGCTCTTGGAGGACTTTTTACCATGGGCAAAAAAGGTTCAAGAACATTGTAAAGGAATCTAAAAGAAAAGAGACCTCATCTGTAATTCCAGTATACAGGTGAGGTCTCCTTTTTTCTATACGTGTTATTATTACCCGCTTACGAATTAAGTCGAAAAAATGATATAATAGAGGAGATATTTTATTAAAGTATAAGGGGAGCTATATGAGTCGATATTTTAATCAGCAAGAAGTCGAATTACTTGCGCCGGCAGGAAATTTTGAAATTTTCAAGCAGATTCTTCATAGTGGAGCAGATGCGTTCTATTTAGGTGGAAAAATTTTAAATATGCGTTTGCACCGTAAAGATTTTAATTTTTCAAATGATGAGATTGTCGAAGCAATTCAGATGGCACATGAACTTGGAAAGAAAGTTTATGTCACAGTAAATAATTTATTAAGCTCTGAAGATCTGCTAGAAACAGAGCATTATTTACGTTTCTTAGAATCAGCAGCTCCAGATGCGATTATTGTACAAGATATGAGTATTATTGCGCTCGTTCAGAAGTTAAAGTTAAACTTAAATATTCATGCATCAGTCATGATGAATGTTCATAACTTAGAGACGATTAAAAAGTTACGTGAACTAGGTGTGACGCGTGTAGTAACATCACGAGATATTGACTTAAATACTGTCAAATTATTCTCCGCCCAAACAGATATGGAGTTTGAGTACTTTGTTCATGGTGATATGTGTGTAGCACATGGTGCACAATGTACATATAGTGGGATTTTGTTTGGAAATAGTAGTAATCGTGGACGATGTATGAAGCCTTGTCGTTGGGGATATAAAATTAATCACGGGAATTTACAATATAATACAACTTTCCCAATGGCAGTGAAAGATATGTATATGTACGAGCATATTCCAGAATTAATTGATGCGGGAGTTGTTTCATTTAAGATTGAAGGGCGTATGAGAGATGCTGAGTATTTAATTGGGATTATTAATAGTTATCGAGATGCGATTGATCGATACATTGATGATCCTATCTTCTATGACCGTAAAAAAGAATCTCAGACATTATTTAATAATCGCAAACGTGATTTTTCGACAGCTTATGCGTTTGGAAAACCAGGTTTAAGTAATATTAATGAACGTTATGAGGGAACTGGGAAGTTTTATAGTACGGGGAAAGTCTTTAGTAAACCAGTCAATGAGCTTGATCTAACACAGAAGCGTGTCGAAGAAATTCAAGGGGCATTCACTATTGAGGAAGTCTCGCATCATCAACCAATATTAAGTGTAAAAGTAAATAACTACGCTGCTGCTTTAATGGCCATTGAAGAGGGCGTCGATTATATTTATTTATCCGGAGAGGTTTTCCAACCTAATTTACCGTTTAGTAAAAAGGAAATTAAAGATTTAACTTCACAAAAAGGACAATCAAAAATATATTTAGGATTACCGACCATGATGTATGAGGATGATTTTGCAAGATATCAACATTTATTGACGGATCAAGATTTAGGAATTGATGGACTACTCGTGACAAACTTAGGAAGCATGCATAAGTTTGGGTCATTAGGATATTCAATGCGAGGGGACCATGGCTTAAATATCTATAATGCAATTGCAGCTAACTTTTATCAGCAATTAGGTTTAAGCACAGGAACTATTTCAAATGAGTCACCAGTTAAAAATACAAAAGAATTAGTGACTCAAACTCAATTACCGATGGAAATGGTTGTTCATGGTTCACCAGTTGTCATGTATATGAGTCATGATTTATATGAAAATACAAAAGTTATGGCACCAAGTGAACAGAAAGGGCGTCAGTATCAAGATGCCAGACCATTACTTTTAATTGATGATAAAAATAATGAACATCCTGTTTATCGCGATAATAAAGGAAATAATCACATGTTATTATCAAAAGAATTGTGTTATTTACCATTATTAAAATCACTTCATGAATTAGGTGTAAAGACATTTAGAATTGAAGGATGTCATTATGAATTAGAGACGTTAAGAATGATTGTTCAAACGTATAAAAAAGCAATTACAAATTTAGAAGAGTGTCAGAATCTATTTGAATCATTAAACTATGATCATTTAGGGTTTACGCTTGGAGCATTAAATTTTAATTAAGGAGAGGTCATTAATGATTGGTGCTAATCAAATAATTGAGAAAAAGAAAGAATTCTTACTTCCGTCATCTCATCGTAATCACTTTTATGCGAATGCTCCCCAAATCGTAAAAGGAAGTATGCAATTTTTATATGATGATCAAGGAAAAGAATATTTAGATTTCTTTGCGGGTGTTTCGGTGATGAACTGTGGGCATTGTAATCCAGAAATTTTAGAAAAGACGATTCAACAAATGCAAACCTTACAGCATACGACGATTATTTATTTAACAGAGGAAATGGTTCAGTTAGCTGAGAAACTTGCTTCGGTCTTACCGGGTGATTTACGACGTTCATTTTTCTGTTGTACAGGTTCTGAAGCAAATGAAGGGGCAATGTTACTTGCACGTTTATATACAGGAAAAAATGAGTTTATCGCGTTAGAGAATGGCCTACATGGACGTACCTACTTAACGATGAGTGCAACAGGAATACCAATGTGGCGAGCAGATCCAGATTTATCACCTAAGGTTCACTTTGCAAAAACGGTGTGGGATAGTAACACTGATTTAGAACAAGCTGCAAAAGCGTCAATTGAAAGCATCAAAGAAATTATTCAAACACGTGGTGCTAATCATATGGCAGCGCTAATCGCAGAACCGATTCAAGGGAATGGGGGAATTATTACTCCACCTGCTTGGTACTTTAAAGAGTTAAAACAATTATTAGAAGAGCATGGAATTTTATTAATTATTGATGAAGTTCAAACTGGATTTGCACGAACTGGTAAAATGTTTGCGATTGAGCATTACGATGTGGTGCCTGATATTATGACAGTGGCTAAAGCGTTAGGAAATGGGATGCCAATTTCAGCATTCTGTACGACGGATGAAGTAGCAAAGGCTTTTACTAAACCATCGGCATCGACATTAGGGGGAAATCCTGTTTCATCTGCGACTGCGCTTGCCGTGCTTGATTATATTGAAAAATATGAGTTATGTGAGACAGCCGCTCATTTAGGAGAGATGTTAAAAGAGGGACTCATTGCTCTTCAAGCTAAATATTCATTAATTAAAGATGTTCGTGGCATCGGATTAATGTTAGGGGCGGAGCTAGTTAAAGAAGACGGACAACCCGCTTCAGAGGAAACGGATGTCATTTTAGAAAAGTTAAAGGATCGTGGGATTATCGTTGGAAAGAATGGATTAAATCGAAATGTATTAGCCTTCCAACCGCCACTAGTCATTACGGAAGCAAATGTTCAAACATTACTTCATGAGTTAGATGAGGTATTAGCAGAACTTCAATAAAAGGATAGAGAGTACTCTTAAACTGAGTACTCTTTTTTCTAACAACCTATTCTAAAAGATAATGGCATGATATAATTTAAAGATGGAAAGGTACTCAAGTGGCTCAAGAGGATGTCTTGGAACGGCATTAGGACGAGAAATCGTCGCGAGGGTTCGAATCCCTTCCTTTCCGCCAGTATGAAAATAATATGAGAGGTTCATAATCGATCATTAGGATAAATAAAGGTGTGATTGAAACGTGTCAACGATAAAAGAGGTAGCCAAACGAGCTGGTGTCTCGGTTGGAACTGTCTCGAAAGTAATTAATAATATTGAAGTAAAGCCAAAAACGAAACAAGCGGTTGAATTAGCCATCAAAGAACTAAATTATCAACCGAATGTCTACGCACGTGGTTTGAAAGTCAGCCGTACGCATACGGTAGCACTCATTTTACCAACCGTCTGGCATCCTTTCTTTGGTGAATTGGCTTATAACATTGAAAAAAATTTAAGACAACATCAGTATAAAATGATTCTTTGTAATTCCGAAGGCGACTATTTGACTGAATTATCTTATCTGACGATGGCAAAACAAAATCAAGTGGATGGGATTATTGCGATTACATACAGTGATATTGAACATTATGTTTCATCTAATCTCCCATTGATTAGCATTGACCGCTTTTTTAATGATGAAGTGCCTTATGTGAGTAGTGATAACTTCTTAGGTGGCCAGTTAGCCGCAAAACATTTAGATGAAGCGGGATGTCAATCACTGTGTTTTATCGGAGCTGGTTCTAAGAAAGAAAATACAACAAGGAATCGAAAAAAAGGATTTATTGATTACTGCGAAAAATATCAAAAGACCTATGAGATCTTTGATTTAATTGGCAGTCAATCTGAGTTTCATGAGAAAATGGAGCAGTTTTTACTAGAAAAAATTATTAAAGAACATTCAATTGATGGAATCTTTGCCGTAACAGATGCCTATGCTTTAGAAGTGATTAATTTTTTAGAAAAACATCAAATTTCAATTCCAGATGACGTACAGATTATTGGTTTTGATGGGGTGAAATCCTCTAAACATGATCAAATTGAAATTTCAACGATTCGTCAACCGATTGAAGAGATAGCTAAAGAGAGTGTTGCAGCAATCATTCATTTGATTAATAAAGAAACGATTGAAAAAGAAATTCTTTTACCTGTACACTTTATCCAAGGGAATACAACGAAACGACAAAAAGACAGCTAATCGAAAAAAGAGGCTGTCTTTTTTTATGGATTAGATTCTGAGTAACTTTCCTATACATAGTGAGCGTGTTATTGATGATTTTTGAATGACGGTTGCTTAATATATACAAATAGATTTATAGAATATCAGACTTAGTATCATTAAACATGTTTCAATCAGATCGCTTCTTATAGAATTAATCGTCATTAAAGTGAAAGATACTATGAAAAAAGTAAGAACGGATAGAACTTAGACTAAATGAAAATATTTTTTGAAAACGTTAAAAAAATGTTGACGGTTACAAAAAAATATATTATGATTATACCATAGAAAGTGAAACGTTTCATTTTTAAGTGAATGAGTAGTTTCTTTTTTTAGGAATAAAAATGAAACGTTTCATTTTTATATAAGGAGGAATCAGTATGGCAAATAATCAATACCTTGAAGCTGCAAAACAAATTGTTGCTTTTGTAGGTGGGGAAAACAACGTCATTCGTGTTGCAAGTTGTGCCACACGTTTACGAGTTGTTGTAAAAGATGATAAAAAAATTGATGTTGATCAAATTGAAGCAATGGATCTTGTTAAAGGAACATTTAATAATGGAGGGCAATTTCAAGTTATTTTAGGAACGGGGATTGTGGATCAAGTTTATCGTGAGTTTGTGCAAGTAACTAATATTCAAGAAGTTAGTAAAGAAGAATTAAAAGAAGCAGCTGGATCAAAGTTAAATGTCTTCCAACGTATGCTAAAATCGTTAGCTGATGTGTTTGTTCCTATTTTACCAGCTTTAGTTGCTGCTGGTTTATTAATGGGATTAAATAACGTCTTAACGGCACAAGGGTTATTCATTGAAGGGAAGTCTTTAGTTGAAGCTTATCCGCAAACGGCCGATTTAGCTGAGATGATTAACTTATTCTCAAATGCAGCCTTTACGTTCTTACCAGTGTTAATTGGATTCTCAGCGACTAAAATTTTTGGAGGAACACCCGTTCTTGGGGCTGTTATTGGGGCAATCATGATTCATCCAGATTTATTAAATGGATATGATTATGGACAAGCCTTATTAGATGGTACAGTTCCAGCATGGAATATTTTTGGTTTTGAGATTGCAAAAGTAGGTTATCAAGGAACGGTATTACCAGTTATCGTATCATCATTTGTTTTAGCTAAGATTGAACAACGATCACGTAAAATTGTACCAGCAATGTTTGATAACATCATTACACCATTAGTTTCAGTGTTATTAACGGCAGCTTTAACATTTATCATCATTGGACCTGCAATGCGCGTGGTAGGAGATGGACTAACAGAAGCTGTAATGTGGTTATTCTTTAGCTTAGGCCCAGTCGGGGGAGCAATCTATGGTGTAGCTTATCCATTATTAGTAATTACAGGGATGCATCACTCATTAGTAACTGCTGAGACGCAAATTTTGGCCAATATCGGAACATTAGGCGGGTCACCAACCTTTGCGGTTGTTGCAGCATCAAATG
The DNA here is from genome assembly GCF_025594975.1 of Turicibacter sp. T129. Taxonomy (NCBI): domain Bacteria; kingdom Bacillati; phylum Bacillota; class Erysipelotrichia; order Erysipelotrichales; family Turicibacteraceae; genus Turicibacter; species Turicibacter sp. T129. The sequence goes on from NZ_JAMQUU010000038.1 coordinate 7,925, forward strand.
TGGCGCAGGGAGCGGCTGCTTTAGCCGTGATGTATCTCATGAAGCGTAATGCAAAGATGAAGAGCTTGGCTTCAGCAGCTGGAGTATCTGCTTTACTTGGAATTACAGAACCAGCGGTGTTTGGGGTTAACTTAAAGTTTAAATATCCGTTTATTGGAGCTTTAATTGGTTCGGCTGTTGCCTCTGCTTACTGTACGTTTATGCAGGTTTTATCAGTTTCTCCTGGACCAGCAGGAATTCCTGGAGTTATTGTGATTCGTCCAGAATCAATGATCCAATACATGGTGACTTTAGTAATCGCATTTGTGATTGGATTCATTGCGACAGTGATTTTAGCCAAATTATTTAACAAAAAACAAAATGTTTAATTAACAAAATGACTGCTTTAATTTCTTTGGAGATTAAAGCAGTTTATATTAGTAAGAATAAAATAAAACGATTACTTTTTTAAGGAGTGTGCAGAAGATGGAGTGGACGAGAGAACAGCGTTATCGACGCATCGAAGAGGTATCAAAAGAAGAGTATGATGCATTAAAACAGCAGGTTAGTCAGTGTTGTTACCGACAAACATATCATAATCAACCAATTACAGGTTTATTAAATGATCCGAATGGATTTAGTTACTTTAACGGGGAATATCACATGTTCTATCAATGGTTCCCATTAGGTCCTGTACATGGGGTGAAGTATTGGTATCATACGACATCAACGGATTTAGTTCATTGGAAAGATTGTGGGATTGCTTTAGAACCCGATCGTTCTTTTGATAGTCATGGTGTATTTTCCGGGACAGCGATTGAACATGATGAAAAATTATATTTAATGTATACAGGGAATGCGCGTGATGAAGAGTGGGTTCGTTATCCAACACAATGTTTAGCAATTATGGATAAAGAAGGGCATATTGAAAAATATCCAAAGCCTGTGATTAAGGCTGCGCCTGAAAATGTAACCGAGCATTTTAGAGACCCTAAAGTTTTCAAGATTGATGAATCATTTTATTGCTTAGTTGGAGCTGAAATAGATGATCATCAGGGAACAGTCGTTTACTATGAGTCAAAAGACCTGATTCATTGGAATTATAAAGGAGAAGTTAAGACCCAGTTTAAAGGGAACGGCTTTATGTGGGAATGCCCAGACTACTTTACACAAAATGGTAAAGGTGTTATGATTATATCGCCTCAGGGAATGGAACCGGAAGGAGATAAATATCAAAATATTTTCCAATCAGGGTATTTAATTGGTGAAGAAATTAATTGGGAAAATGGCGTATTTAACCATGGATCATTTACAGAGTTAGATCGCGGATTTGAATTTTATGCTCCTCAGACAATGCTTGATCCAAAAGGTAGACGCATTTTAGTTGGTTGGTTTGGACTCCCAGGTATTGATTGTGTGAGTGATGAATCTGGTTGGGCGCACTGTTTAACACTACCTCGTGAGCTAGAAGTAGTAGGTGATAAATTGTTACAAAGGCCAGTAAAGGAATTACAACAGCTACGAGGGAATCGTGTTGAGGTGAGTACTCACTTACAAAATGAAGTGAAGTCATTTATCGGATTTAATGGACAAGTCTATGAATTATTCTGTGAGTTTAGTGAATTTGAAGCTCAGGAACTAGGGGTTAAGCTTCGTACGAGCCAAGAAGAAGAAACGCTCTTCTATTATGATACACAGAATAAAAAGCTAGTCTTAGATCGTTCGAAATCAGGTCGTACTTGCGGAGACGAATTTGGATCACAACGTAAATGTGAATTCGAGACAGACAAGTTAACGCTACAAATTTTTGTTGATACATCATCAGTTGAAATTTTCGTTAATGATGGACAGGAAGTCTTCTCGACACGAATTTTCACGAAAGAGGAAAGTACAGGAATTGAATTCTTTACAGATGGAACAGCAAAATTAGAGGCAAAAATCTGGGAACTAAATAAGTAAGAAGAGGTGTAAATATGGCAAAAGTAATCTGTCCTGGTGAAGTATTAATTGATTTTATTTCACTTGAAAATGGAAAAAAGTTAGTTGATGTTGAAAAATTCCAAAAAAAAGCTGGGGGGGCGCCAGCAAACGTTGCAACTGCTCTTGTGAAATTAGGGGCATCAGCTGAATTTGTAGGAGCTGTTGGAAAAGATTCATTCGGAAAATTTTTAATTGAAACATTAGAACATTATAAAGTTGGAACGTCACATGTGATTGAAGATCCTAATTTAGGAACAACGATTGCTTATGTTTCAATTGATGAAGACGGAGAGCGTGATTTCGAGTTTATGCGTGGTGCAGATGGAAATATTTCACCTCAACAAATTAATTTCGAAGCATTTAATGATTGCAAAATTGTTCACTTAGGTAGTGCGACAGCTTTACTTGGAGCTCAATTATATGAGGTTTATCAAGCCTTTATTGATTTTGCAACTAAAAATGATAAATTTATCTCATTTGATCCAAACTATCGTGATGCCTTATATCATGATAAGCAAGCGTTATTCGTGAAACATTGTAAAGAAGTCATTAAACATGTAGACTTAATTAAAGTGTCTGAAGAAGAAGGACAAATTATTACAGGCGAAGAAAATCACGAGAAAATGATTGCTGCCCTACATGCATTAGGAGCAAAAATTGTTACCTTAACATTAGGTAAAGAAGGATCATTAGTTTCAATTGAAAAAACATATAAGGTTGAAAGTATGCCAGTTAAGATGATTGATTCGACTGGAGCAGGAGATGCGTTTATTGGAGCATTATTATCTCAAATTGCGAATTTAGAGCAACCAAAAAGTATTCTAACTGATGAAGCAATGTTAGTTGACTTTACGAAAAATGCGAATAAAGTTGGGGCCTTAACAACGACTAAATTAGGCGCTTTAGATTCCATTCCATCATGGGATGAAATTACAGCCTAGTATTATAGATGATGTCAAAAAAGAAGGAATCGCGAGACTTAATAGTAGATAAAATTTAATAGTAAGAGAAGTAATCTAAGTTAAAGATTACTTCTCTTTTTTATGCCTTTTGATACGTTTAAGAAAAGTGTGCATGTTTTCAAGGCATATTTCTCTTTCATTGAAATAGGATGTAGTGAAGTCGTATTGAATGAAGTAGGAGGAGACACTATGGAAAGAAATTTTAAACGTATTAGAATTGTTGTTGTTCAGCCTGATGAGCAAGTTTATTTTGATCGATATTATACTGATCCATTAGTAGCCATGGATAAGTTTAATTACTTTTGTAAACTGGCGAAAATTAATTACCCACAAGAGGTTGAGTTCGCGATGGAACGGACCGCTTTATATAATGAAATGACGGCATATTTTCCATATAACGAAATTAATCCATCGAATCAATCAGGTTTTGTTCAAGTCTCGATGTATTTTGAGGTCGATCGTTTACAAGTCGTAGATTTATAGCCGTATTACATATTTCTCGTCGGATTCTCATATAATGTAGCAAGCAAGAGTGAACTAATGGGGGATGAGGTGAATGAGACATTTAAATCCGACGTTATATGAAGTTATTTATGATTGGTTTCATCAATTACCTATGGATTATGAAGCTAAAAAAGAAGGAAATACTCATGATAATTTAAAAAATACTCAAGAGGCGATTATTGCTTGTTTAGTAGAGCAATTTCCAAAAAGTTATCGTGAGGCTTATGAAGTTTATCAGGATTTATTTAGTCAAATTGATATTTTTTCAATTTATGATGAGCTAGAAGAGATTAATGTGTTAGCTTTAGCAACGGGTTCTGGTGGGGATGTCTTTGGTTTTATTCATGCCTGTGAATCTTTTCTGAGGGGAAAACGAATCAATATTTTTACAGTAGAAGGAAATAAAGATGCGTTACGAAGCCAAATCAATTTATTTCGGCAACATATTCAATTAAACTTAGTAGAAAATGACATTAATCTAATTCCGATTCCAGTTGTGATTGAACCTGGTTTTGTTCAGGTGATGACTGAATTGAAAAAGCGCTGTTTTAAAGCTTACGGCGTACAAAAATTTGATTTAATTCAAAGTTTTAAGTGGATGAATGAGCAATCGATTCGAGGACGATTACGCTTTTATGATTTATACACTTGGATTAATGACTGGTTATTACCTGATCGATTAGCTGTTATTTTAGAGGATGCAAGCCCTGTTTCGAACCATAAATGTGATCAACAAGTCTCAATGCGAGCAATTAATGATTTTGTCTTTTTTTGCAAACATCAATGGCGTAAAAATCAATTGGTGGCCTTAACGCCAACACCTTGCATTGCAAGAAAGCTAAATGGGAATAAAGCCATGCAGTGTCGAGGGTGTAGTGGATGTTATGATGAGATGGAGGCGTATATAAAATTAGCTGATCAAAAATCATATTCTTGGCAAAGTAATTGTGTGTTCGTAATGAAGTTAGCAACTGGGGAGCTTGGACAAAGATTAGCTGCCAACTTACAAGATGAAAGTGTCGGTTATCAGACTGCTACTCATATTGGTGAACATCCGAATCGCTTTTGTACACTAGATGCGAAAGTATCAGCGGATCAACAAGCAAATGCTTTTATCATTAATCAACGTTTGTAAAAAAGTTAGTGCTATATTATGAATAGCACTAACTTTTTTTGTTGAGAAAAAGTCAATTTAAGCACATAGCTTAGTCAAATTTCATAACTTATGTTAGATAGAAAGGAGGGATTAGACGATGAGAAATATAGGATTGGTTTTATGTGGTGGAGGGGCAAAAGGAGCATATCAAGTCGGGGTGATACGTGTTCTTGAAGAGTTTGGATTACTTGATGAAGTGCAAGCAGTAGCAGGGGCCTCTATCGGTGGGATAAATGGTGCTTTGTTTTTACAATATACACCTGATGAAATTGAAGAGTTTTGGCTCCGTTGCCCATGGTCATCTGTATTTTCCGTGAGTAAAGAAAATATGAAACGAATGAATCAGATTATTGATTCCATGAATAGACGCCAGCTATCCCCCTTTTTTGGAATGATGAATTTAGTAGGTGTAGCCAATACCGTTGACTTACCTCTTAAACGAACAGGATTTGAGAAAGCCTTTCGTTATTATTTAAATCCAAGTTTAATTCAAAGCAGTGACATTGATTTATATGTCTCTTGTGGGCGAATGAAAACGACGGAGCGACGATTTTTTAAGCTGAATGATTTAAGTTCAAGGGAAATGAAAGATGCCTTGCTTGCGACAACGGCCGTTCCGGGTTTGTATGAACCTGTTTATATAGAGGGAAGTTATTACGTCGATCCAATGAAGTATGAACGTGCACCGGTGCGACCTTTACTGTCAACCGATTGTGAAACGATTATTATTGTATATTTAGATTCACGCTCACGAATTAATCAACCAATGATTGAGGGGAAACGAATTATTGAGATTTTCCCAACTAAAGAGCTCGGTAATGGAATCTATGGTTCTTTTGATTTTAGACCCTCTGTATTGAAGTATTACATGGAATTAGGGAGTGAGGATGCTTACCGTATCTTATATCGTGTCTTAAGGAAAAATCCAAAAGCTCCACATCGAGTGAAGATTACAAATAACTGACTTTATATAAGAAGCAGTCTTTTTTTGTACATCGTAAAATCGATAGATAGCCTACGTATGATGTTTTAAAATGTTAATTTAATGTGCTCAGTATAAATGGTGAATTCATTGCTGTCTCAGTTGATTTAAATACTTTCAACTCGCCTATAATATAGTAAATGATAAATTTGAAGAAGCGGGATAAGGTATGACGAAACAGAGCATGAAATATATTTTTATATTCATTATTGCTGCAATTTTATTTTATCGATTTACAGAGCGCCCACAACTTTTGTATGATTTTTTCAATATATTAGTCCAGATAAGTTTTTTACATGGCAAAAAACTTTTAAGGCCCTAGCAATGAAGAATGAGATTGTCTTTGACAATCTGTCAGGGAACTCAGTATTAAAGTGGATAACCAACTAGGACTGATGGAGAATTGTAAAATACATTTATGTGTCTATATAGGTAAAATTAAATTTATATTTTGGATTGATTGTATGAAGGATAAAAAGAATTTTTTTGAAATTAAACTCTATGTTAAAAACGAAGTCCAATTTAAATGTGTAATCTTGGAATAAATATCTGCTAACTGTATAAAGAAAAGGATTAAATTCATTTTTTTAAAGTAATAACTCAACTTTCTCAGTTGAAAAATAATCATAACTCCTTAATCTTCTAAAGGAGGGCATCTATCGAGTATCGCTCTTGACAATTTATTCTTTTTACTGGATAACATAAAAAAAGACATCCTTTCTGGAAATACTAATGGTAACCAGCCAATAGAAAGGATGTCATCATTATGTTACCACCATTTAAAGAATTTATGCTTTTACCCAAAGAAATGCAAGCAACTTTTTCTGAACTAAAAATCAGTTCCCATTTACGCCAAGCGAACATTAAAAAATCTAAGGGGTTCTCTTGTCTTTACCTCTTTACGTTGATTTTTCTATTAACTTTTCATCATAGAACGTGGTTTCAATCAAAATTCTGTGATCGTAAAGCTTCTGATTTACCAGGAAAAGATGTGGTCTACCGCTTTTTAAGTACCTCTACTTACAATTGGCGTCGATTCTTGCTTTCTTTAAGCCCTTACGTGATTTCACTTTGTACGAAACTCACAACGGATGATCGTGTTAATGTTTTAATTGTAGATGACTCTTTATTTGAACGTCATCGTAGTAAAAAAGTAGAGCTACTTTCAACGGTTTATGATCATGTCAGTCATAAGTACCTAAAGGGATTTCAACTGTTAACACTTGGGTGGTCAGATGGTTATTCATTTATCCCCTGTAACTTTTCATTAATGGTAAGTGCGAAGAAGTTACTAGTCAATCTTTCATCAGAGATCGATAAACGCAGTAGTGGATATAAGCGTCGTATAGAAGCACTAGTAGATAAACCCACTGCTACGCTAAACTTGGTGAAACAAACGTTATCTCAAGGTATAGCAGCTGATTACCTCTTAATGGATTCGTGGTTCACAGAAGCTCCCTTAATTAAAGAAGTGATGAATGAGGGGCTTGATGTCATTGGGATGGTTAAAAAGACTTCTAAACGATTTTATCAGTATAAAGGAAAGAAATTCCCACTTCAAACATTGATAACACACTGTAACGTCAATCAAAAGATATTTTCTCATCAAGAGGGAAGTCTAGGATCCATTCAAGTTAAATTAAATAACGGCATTCCAGTTAAAATCGTCTTCATTCGTCATCAAAAATATAAAACAGAGTGGTTAGCGATTTTAAGTACAAACACAAGTTTAAGTGATGAAGAAATCATTAGAATCTATGGTTACCGTTGGGACATTGAAGTGTTTTTTAAGTGCAATAAATCTCACTTAAAATTGAATAAAGAATTTCAATGTCGTTCATATGACTCAATGATTGGACATACAACGATTGTTTTTACACGTTATATCTTTTTAGCGTGGGAGAATCGCAAAACGAATGATCCTAAAACATTAGGAATGATATTTTATGACTACTGTTCAGAAGTCAAAGATGTGGATTTAGAAACAGCATTAAAAGGACTTTTAACGATGGTTCAAGAAATCATCGACCTAGGAGAAAGAGAAATTACAATTAACACAGAAGTAGTAAAAAAACAACTAGACAATTGGATGATGACTTTACCTAATTACATCAAGGGGTTATTGGGTTTTTCGTTGTGCGAAAGTTGAGGTAATAAGAAATCGCTTGGTGTAGATAAATAGTTTTCCTTACTTGTTGTAATCTAATAGTAGAATGAGTTAAAATCCCTATAAAATCAATAATTTTAACAAAAAAGGTAATTGATTCTACTATTCTATTCTTAATATGAAATAAAATCGTTTTCGTAAAGAGATTTGTAGAAAATATGTTTGAAAAAAGTATGAAAAAATGTTATTTTATTAAGGGAATTTTATCTCAAATGAAAGTTAGAAAAATACTAGGATACAAAAATGGAGGAAAGTATATGCAACAGCCACGTATGTTATCAGCTAAAGAGATTGCAAATGAAGTAGTTGAAGTTGGTAAGTATAAAGTATCACGTAAGAATAGTGTCGTTATCATCTCAGGGATGTTAGCTGGATTATTCATCGCCTTAGGGTACACAGTATATTTATTAGTATATGGACAAATGGAAAACCATTTTGTCGGGAAGCTTATTGGAGCATTCTTATTCCCAGTTGCTTTAATTTTAATTTTATTAACAGGAGCAGACTTATTTACTGGTAATACATTAATCGGTAAGGCGTATTTCAAAAAAGAAGTAAAACTATCAGCGTTTATTAAAAACTTAGCTTTAGTTTGGATTGGAAACTTATTAGGGACTTTATTAGGAGTTGCCTTATTAACAGGTGCACATTTATTTACTAATGGTGTTGATCCAGGAGTAGCAGATAGTATTCGTCATATTGCTGAAGTAAAAATCAATACTTTATCAACTTCAGAAGTCTTTTTCCGTGCAATTCTATGTAATATCTTAATTGCAGGTGGGGTATATGTTGCTTATGCTGCTAAAGATGTTGCTGGTAAATGTATTTTAAATATTATCGTTGTTGCAGTATTCGCAATTATGGGTGTAGAACACTGTATCGCGAATATGTTTGTCTTATCAATGGCTAAAGTATTAGGTGCTGATATTTCTTATGCAGGTATGGCATGGAACATATTCATTGCAACAATCGGTAACATTATTGGTGGATTTGTCATTGTTGTTCCTTATTACTATAACTTCATCCATAGTTACAAAAATAGACAACACTAATTTAAAATAGTTTGTAAGGTATTAATTCAAATAAAGATTTGGATTAATACCTTTTTTTAAGTTTATAAATAGAACTAACGTTTGTTTTTGTCCTCTTTTTAGACAGCTGTTTTTATGTTATAATGAAGCGATAAAGAGGTGATGTCGATGTTTGCATATTTAAAAGGATATGTTGCTTATAGTGGAAAAGATTTTGTGGTGATTGATGTGAATGGTATAGGGTATAAAGTTTATACAGCTAATCCATATGAGTTTAGAAAGGAAGAAGAGGTTCAAGTATTTACGCATCAAGTCGTATCAGAAAATGATATGAGCTTATATGGATTTAAAACAATGGAAGAGCATGATTTATTTATTAATTTAATTAGTGCCCGTGGAATTGGGCCAAAAACAGCATGTGCAATTTTGGCGATGAAGGATATGAGTGGTTTACGTCAGGCTATTGAGAATGGGGATGCAAAATATTTATGTAAGTTCCCTAAAATTGGGCCGAAGACAGCTCAGCAAATTATTTTAGATTTAAAAGGAAAATTAGTTGTTCCTGATGCTGCTTTATTTATGAATAACAGCTTAGCAGAAGCTCTTGAAGCATTACAAGCATTAGGGTATGGTGATAAAGAGTTAACAAAAGTTAAGACTGCATTTAAAGATATTGATGCTTCAGTAGATGAGATTATTAAAAAAGGTTTACAATTACTTGTTAAATAATTAAGGTAGGGATTTAGAATGGGGGATAAACAACGAGTTAATCCATTTGCAATTGGAGGAGCTTTTGTTCAGTATTGCATCGATCATCATATTTTAGAGGTCGAAATTTTAGGAAATGACATTAAATATTATCTCACTGAAAAGGGTGAACAAACATTAGAAAGTCAGTTTGGTATTGTTTTAACATCTTGTGCAAAAATAAATGAATGAGAAAGTAGGTAGGAGCATGACAGAAGAACGCTTAGTGACACCTGATGAAATGATGGAGGATGAGTCAGAGTTAAGTTTACGTCCAGAACGATTAAATCAGTATATTGGTCAAACAGCTGTTAAAGAAAATTTGCGTATTTTTATTGAAGCTGCTAAAAATCGTAATGAATCATTAGATCATGTTTTATTATTTGGACCTCCTGGACTTGGGAAAACAACTTTAGCAACAATTATCGCGAATGAGATGGGGGTTAATATTAAAACAACTTCAGGTCCAATGATTGAACGTAGCGGGGATTTAGCTGCCATTTTATCGGTTCTAGAACCAGGTGATGTTTTATTTATTGATGAGATTCATCGTTTACCAAAAAGTATTGAAGAGGTTTTATATCCGGCGATGGAAGATTATGTACTAGATATTGTGGTAGGAAAAGATGAGTCAGCACGTTCGATTCGTGTAGACTTAGCACCATTTACGTTAGTTGGAGCGACGACACGTGCAGGAGATTTATCAGCTCCACTTCGTGATCGCTTTGGTGTGATTAATCGTCTTGAATACTATAATGAAGAACAGTTACAATCAATTGTTAAGCGAACAGGAATCGTTTATGAAACTCCAATTGATGATCAAGCATCACTTGAGCTAGCGCGCCGTTCACGTGGAACACCACGTATTGCGAATCGATTATTCCGTCGTGTGCGTGATTATGCGCAAGTGATGGGAGATGGAGTGATTACGCATGATATTGCCCAGTTAGCCCTAGATCGTTTGGACATTGATTCATTAGGTCTTGATTATGTCGATCATAAATATCTAATGGGGATTATTGAACGCTTTGGTGGAGGGCCTTGTGGAATTGAAGCGATTGCTGCGTCAATTGGGGAAGAGCCACAAACGCTTGAAGATGTTTATGAACCCTATTTACTTCAATTAGGATTTATTAAGCGAACACCACGTGGTCGTGTTATCACACCACAAGCCTGTGAACATTTAAAGGTACCATATCCGTTAAAATAAAGATTGAAAAATGAGGATATTTGGTAGATAATTTATAAAGAGCTTTAAATTTTGCAACATAGAAAGTTGGTGTGTTATGCGAGTAGAACAATTCGATTTTGAATTACCTGAAGAATTAATCGCACAGACTCCGTTAAAAGATCGCGATACATCGCGCTTAATGGTTTTAAATAAAAAAACGGGTGAAGTTAACCATGAAGTTTTTCATGATATCATCAATCATTTGCGCCCAAATGATACGTTAGTTTTAAATAATACGAAAGTCATGCCGGCTCGTTTAATTGGACAGAAGCCTGATACAGGAGCTAGTATTGAAGTATTGCTTTTAAAACAAGAAGAGCAAGATTGTTGGGAAACGCTCGTGAAACCGGCAAAACGTGTGAAAATTGGAACGATTGTTGAATTTGGTGATGGTCGTTTAAAAGCCGAGTGTATCGGAACAGGTGATATGGGGAAACGTATTTTTAAATTCGTTTATGAAGGGATTTTCTACGAAGTATTAGATTCATTAGGCGAAATGCCTTTACCTCCATATATCACAGAGAAATTAGATGATCGTGATCGTTATCAAACGGTTTTCGCGAAAGAAATTGGATCAGCAGCAGCTCCAACAGCAGGGTTACATTTTACGACGGAATTATTAGATCAAATTAAGGCTAAAGGGATTAATATTACTTATGTCACTTTACACGTTGGTCTTGGAACATTCAGACCTGTTTCAGTTGATAGTGTTGAAGAACATGATATGCATGCTGAGTTCTATCAAATGTCTCAAGAGACTGCTGATGTTTTAAATGCGACACATGAAAAAGGTGGACGTATTATTACAGTTGGGACGACATCAACACGTACCCTTGAAACGATTGCACGTGATCATGGGAAATTTATTGCATGTGAAGGATGGACAGATATTTTTATTTATCCACCCTATCAATTTAAAGGGATTGATGGAATGATTACAAACTTCCATTTACCTAAATCAACCTTAATTATGTTAATCTCAGCTTTAGCGGGACAAGAATCAGTGATGAATGCTTACCGTATTGCTGTTGAAGAAAAATATCGTTTCTTTAGTTTTGGAGATGCGATGTTAATTATTGAAGAGTAGCAACTAAGATAGTAAAAGTGAGGTGCCGATCTTGGCGATTAAGTACGAATTAATACATGAATGTAAACAATCAGGTGCGCGCTATGGAAAACTTCATACGCCACATGGAACTTTTGAAACACCTGTTTTCATGCCTGTTGGAACGTTAGCCACAGTCAAAACTTTATCACCAGAAGAATTAGATCAAATGGGAGCTAAAATCATTTTAGCGAATACGTATCATTTATGGTTACAACCAGGTGAGAAAATCGTTGAAGAAGCAGGTGGATTACATAAATTTGAAAACTGGGGTGGAGCGATTTTAACAGACTCTGGTGGATTCCAAGTTTTCAGTTTAAGTAAATTACGTGAAATTACAGAAGAAGGGGTTACGTTCCGTGATCATCGTAATGGAGCTCCATTATTTATGTCACCTGAAATTTCAATCGGTGTACAAAATTCATTAGGGGCTGATATCATTATGTCATTTGATGAATGTCCACCATATCCAGCAACATTTGAATATATGAAAAACTCAGTTGATCGTACCATCCGCTGGGCGGAACGTGGGAAAAAGGCTCATAAAAACCCTGAAACACAAGCTTTATTCGGAATTGTACAGGGAGGAGAATTCCCAGAGTTACGTAAATACTGTGCTGAAAAATTAGTTGAAATGGACTTCCCAGGATATTCAATTGGTGGGGTATCAGTGGGTGAGCCTAAAGATGTTGCTCGCAAAATGATTGAGTATACAGTACCTTATTTACCAAAAGATAAGCCACGTTACTTAATGGGAGTTGGATCACCAGATGATTTAATTGATGGAGCAATTCGTGGAATTGATATGTTTGACTGTGTATTACCAACACGTATCGCTCGTCATGGAACAGCGATGACATCAGTTGGTCGTGTTGTCATTAAAAATAAAGTGTATGAACGTGATTTCACGCCACTAGATCCAAACTGTGATTGCTATACATGTAAAAACTATACACGTTCATATATCCGCCACTTAATTAAGGCCAATGAGTCATTTGGTCAACGTTTAGTATCATATCATAATTTACACTTCTTAATTAATTTAATGGAACAAATTCGTGAGGCAATTCGTAATGACCGCTTATTAGATTTCCGTGAAGAATTCTTTGAACAATACGGAATTAATTTACCAGGATCACGTGGATTTTAATAATGGATGCGGAATCAACCATTAAGTCGTTGGTTGATAAGTATAAAATGATTGGATGAACTCAATATATGAGCTTGATCAATAAAGGAAACGGAGAGATTAAAAATGAATCAAACAGTATTATTAGTGTTACAATTAGTATTATTAGGGGTTATCTTTTACTTCTTCATGATTCGTCCAGAAAACAAGCGTCGTAAAGCTATCGCTACGATGCAAAGTAGTTTAGAAAAAGGGGATCGTGTCGTAACAATTGGTGGGATCCATGGACGTATTCATGCATTAGAACAGGAAACAGTGACGTTAATTAATGATGAAGGTCAAAAATGGATTTTTGAACGTAATGCTATTTCTCGTAAGGTAGAAAAATAATCATAAAAAGAGCACATTAATGTGCTCTTTTTTTATCCATTTAAAAAGCATCTATTCAATTAATGAATGAGATGCTTTTTTGGAAATAGTTTAAGTGACCGATTGAGGATTATCTTTTAGCACTTGGTAAGTTTACCCCAATCATTCCTCCTGTAATACAAACAACAAAGGTGATTAAGCTTCGAATGAAAAACTTTAAGGTTAATGGACTATCAATTCCAATAGTATAGAACATTAGACTTAATAAGACCATCGTTGTTGCTACACCGATTCCAATTAACCAACCTTTTTGTGCAAATTTTTTAGAAATTAAAGTTGTACCGATAAAGAAAATTGCAACGAATGAGGCATAGATTAATTTGTCAAGCACGCCTACTGAAATCCATTCAAAATAAGCAAATGTTGTTATAAGAAGTCCAAGGATGAGGATACTAATAACAATGAATGCAATGCCATGTAGTAAGGCTTTTCCTAGTTTTTCTGACATATTCTCAACTCCCATTACAGTATGTATTCAATAGTAACTGTATGAGAAAAAATTAAAGTTTATGCGGCTTTATACATAAAACAATTAAGTAGATTAAGCGAAAAAGGAGAATTTATGGATTCAAATTGTTATGTTGTGATATATAGAACCACACTTTTTTATATTATCCTATTAATCGTGTTTAAATTAATGGGAAAAAGGGAAATTGGTCAATTAACGTTGCTTGACTTAGTAGTTTCAGTATTAATGGCTGAAATTGCAGCTATGGCGATTGATAACTTAAACCGTCCTATTCATGAGGTATTGTTAGCCATTGGGTTACTTGGAGCCTTGCAGTTTACTTCAGCCTTTATTACCTTACGGTTTAAGAAAGTTCGTGAAATTATTGATGGAAAACCGTCTATTTTAATTCATCAAGGTCGAATTGATTTAGATGAGATGAGAAGACAGCGCTATACCTTTGACGATTTAATGCTACAATTGCGAGCTAATAATATTTCTTCTATTTTTGAAGTTGAATACGCCATTTTAGAGTCGAATGGTCAATTATCTTCCTTTAAACGAGATGATATGAGCTTCTGTCCATTACCTATTATTACATCTGGTGGTTTAGAAAAAGAAAATTTATTAAAAATTCAAAAAACGAAGGAATGGGTGGAAGAAGAATTAGAGAAACAGGGAATTTTTGAAATTAAAGAGGTTTATTATGCAGCGTATGATGGGAAAGAACTTCATTTTTTAACCCGTGAATCATTAAATATGAAAGAAAAAAAACGTCACTAGTCGTAGTGACGTTTTAAAGAATGAGATTGTCATTTGAATTATTCCGTGAATGTTGTTCTTTTATGTTATAATATGGTTGTTATTTGGAACGTAGGGTGTCTGCCATTTTTTCTGTAGGAAATAGCCCACAAATAAATAATAAGAATAAATAAGCGATTCCAACAATAAAGCTAATCATAATCATATTTAAAAAGGAGTCTGTACTAAAGACAACCGCTAATTTTAAATAGGATCCTAGCATAAAGGTTACAGCGATGATTAAAATGGCATTAATAACTGAGCGCATATTCATATGATAAGCAATATGTTTTCTAACAAGCAAATAGTGCCATGCAGTAACAAAAACAACGTTAAATAATACGGCAATGACTAGTCCGTAAATATTGAGGCTTGGAATTTGAAGGAGAATAATCATCATAATAATTTTAATAACTGAAGAGATTAAGGTTGTGCTCATGGCTTGTGTTGCCTCATCAATGGCTTGCAAAGTAGAAGTTAGTGGTGCTTGGAAATAAAGTAATAGAAATACTGGTGCCATGACAATTAAATAATTGGCTCCTGTTGAAGAATCAAATAATAGATTCATGAGCTCAACAGGAAATAGCATTAATAGGACGGTATAAATTCCACTTGGTAAGAATGAGAGTTGGAATGCATTGTCTAGGTGTGAATGAATACGATCAAATCGTTTGCTAGCATAAGCTTGGCTAATAGGTGGGACAATGGCTTGTGTGATAGCATTAGTAATAAATGATGGCATTAGAACTAATGGTAAAGCAAACCCAGAAACTGCACCATAAAGTTTTGCACTGAGTTCACTACTGTAACCAATCTTGAATAAGCATTGCACCACAATAATTGGTTCTAGAAAGTGGGAGAATGAACCAATAAGGCGACTACCTGTGGCAGGCAGAGAGATGGCCAAGACATCTTTAAAATTTTGTGGACTTAAATGAATAGGCTTTAGGGTAGCCCCGTAATGATTATGATGGATATGTTTGAAGAATAGGAATAAGAGAATTAAAATTGATGCAAATTCTCCGGCAATCGATGCCCACATCGTTCCTACTACACCGTAAATAATTCCATAAGGTAATGACCAGTTAATAAATAAGATAGAGATGACAATTCGAACAATTTGTTCAACGAGTGTTGAAATAGCTGATGGGAACATATTTTGTTCCCCTTGGAAGTATGCTTTTAAAATAGTCGATAGAGAAACGAAAAAGAGTAGTGGACCAATTGAGATTAATGGTAAATAAGTTCGTTCATCTTTCAGTAAATAGATTGCTAAAGGTTTGGCAATAAAGAAGAGTAAGATACTCACTAGCAAACTTGATACCATTGCAATAATGAGTGAGACGGATAAGACTTTTTTCTGACGTTCATTGGCTCTCGAAATTAATGTTGGGATGGCAATTGGAAGTCCTATGCTTGCGAAGGTTGTTAAAAGCATGAGGGTAGGTGCAATTAACATGTAAATTCCAATTCCGTCTTCGCCAAGTAGTCGTGTGACAATAACTCGGTTAACCATACCTAAGATTTTAGTGATTAAACCGGCTATAACGAGAATAAATGTTCCTTGTGCTACGCTTTGTTTTTTCATAATTTTTCCACCTATACTTTAGTTATGATTTTGCTTAAGTCTATGAGTATGAAGTTTAAAATATGAAGGTGAGGAGATACTTTTGTTTAAATCAAGAATGAATTGGAAAATATCTGACATATTTCGTGAGGACTATGACTCACAAACCACAGTGCTAAATCCTGCGATTGAGCAACTAGTGTTAGCACGTCAACTGGCTACGGCTGAGAGTTTGGATACATTTGCAAAAGAGGAAACCATTCATCATGATCCTTTTTTGTTTTCAGAAATGTCAAAAATTATTACGCGTATTAATGAGGCAATTGATCAAGGAGAGCCGATTTTAATTTATGGGGATTATGATGCAGATGGTGTAACAGGAACATCGATTTTAGTTCGTTGTTTACGTGAGCTTGGGGCCCTAGTTGATTATTATATTCCAAATCGCTTTTATGAAGGGTATGGACCGAATGAAGATGCGTTTATGCAGGCAATTGCTGATGGTTATCAGTTAGTCATCACCGTAGATAATGGGATTGCTGGAGTTGATGAGGCAGAAATTCTACTTGAACATGGGGTTGATTTGATTATTACGGATCATCACCAGGTAAAAGAAACACTTCCACGTGCCTACGCCATCTTGCACCCTGAACTCGATGAAAATTATCCATTCCATCATTTATCAGGGGCAGGGGTAGCCTTAAAAGTAGCAGAAGCTTTATTACAAGAAGTGATTCCTGAAGATTTTTATGCCATTGCAATGCTTGGAACGATTGGGGATGTCGTTCCATTAATTGATGAAAATCGTTCGATTGTTAAACGCGGACTAGCTGCTTTACGTGAAACAGAAATTGAAGGATTAAATGCAATGATGGACCTAGCTGGAACCGAAAAGTCTGAGGTAACAGAAGTTAATGTCGGTTTTGAACTATGTCCCCGTTTGAATGCACCTGGTCGAATGGATGAGGCCGCTTTATCAGTCGAGTGTTTAATTGCAGAAAGTGAAGAAGAGGCTAAACTCATTGCCGATCAAATTGAAAGTTTTAATAGCGAGCGGCAAAAGGTAACACAAAAAGTGTTGGAGGAAGCGACAAAGTTAGTGGATGCGAAAACATTAGCTAAGAAAAAAGTCGTTATTTTATACTCACCGAATTGGCATGAAGGTATTTTAGGAATTGTCGCAGGACGCTTAGCGAAGCAATGGCAAAAAGCTGTTTTTGTCGTCACAGATGATCATGAGGGATTCCTTAAAGGATCGGCTCGTGCGGTAGAAGGGTATCACTTATTTGAACTATTGAATAAATGTCAAGATTTAATCGAACGTTTCGGTGGTCATGCTTTAGCAGCGGGGATTACGTTTGCTCCTGAAAATTTACAAGCCTTGGAAGACAAGATGAATGAATTATTACAAGAGGTTGAAGTGACACCGAGTCTTCAAGTTGATCTAAGTTTACCTTTAGCGGATTTAAATATTTCGTTTGTTGAACAGCTTTCAATATTAGCTCCATTTGGTGAAGGAAATCGTCCACCTGTTATTGAGCTTAAAAATGTTTATGTCAAAAATGTTAAACCAATTGGAAATAAGCTACAGCATTTGAAATTTACGCTATATCAAGAAAAACACTCAGTTGATGTAATAGCTTTCAATCAAGCCCCACTTGCTATGTATTTGACGCCTGATACATTATTTAGTTTTGTGGGAGAGGCTAAAATAAACGAATGGAATGGAAATCGTAGTGTGCAATTTCATTTTATTGATGTTTTGTGCAATGAGTTTCAATTAATCGATCTTCGTAATCGACAAGCGTATGAACAACGAAAAGATCAACTTCAGCTAGCAACGACGTATACGAATGCAGCAGAGATTGATGATATTGAGACATTGGTCATTAATCAGCTTCCAAGTTCAAAAGAAGAGTTAATGACTTTGATTACAAGAAAGAAGCCAGGAAATATTGTAATAGCGCCACTTGAATCAAATGTCACGTTTGCTCCACGTGAGAAGTTTGTCAGCGTATATAAAGTTGTGAAACAACATGGGCCTATTACGTTGAATCACCAAATGATTAATTATTTTATGCGTTTAGGGATTAGTAAAAATGAATTATTATTTATTTTACAGGTGTTTTTTGAAGTAGAACTTGTTATAATAAAGAATGGCTCTGTTTTTCCAACTGATAGTGTGACCAAGCGTGATTTAGCAGAAGCACCAACGTATCAATCTCAAAAGGCAAAACTTGAGATGCTTGAGTTTTTTGAGTTAACGACGTGGTCAGAATTAAAAACAACCTTTAAAACAGCTAGGGAGGAAATGACTCATGAATCTTAAAGATTATGTAGCAAATGTACCTAACTTTCCAAAAGAGGGTATTCAATTTAAAGATATTACACCGTTAATGGCGGATGGACAAGCTTATAGCTATGCGACAAATCAAATGGTTGAATTTGCAAAGCAACAAAACGCTGAAGTGATTGTAGGTCCAGAAGCTCGTGGATTTATTTTTGGATGCCCTGTTGCACATGAATTAAAAATCGGATTTGCGCCAGTTCGTAAACCAGGAAAATTACCTCGTGAAACAGTATCATTCAATTATGATTTAGAATATGGTTCAAATACATTATGCATGCACAAAGATGCCATTAAACCAGGACAACGCGTTTTAATTGTAGATGATTTATTAGCAACAGGTGGAACAGTTGAAGCAACAGTTAAGTTAATTGAACAACTTGGTGGTGTTGTTGTTGGATGTGCATTCTTAATTGAATTAGAAGAGTTAAATGGTCGCAAAACATTAGAAAATTATGAAGTTTTATCGTTAATGAAATACTAAGGCTGCGAAATATAAAAGATTGAGTAGAGATGAAGCATTTATTGTTGCATTTCTACTTTTTTTTATGTTAAAATTTTAAAAAAGTAACAATATAGCATATTGTAAATATGACAAAAGGTTAAATGGTTGATGAAATATCATCCTTTTTTTTCATCTTAGGAAAGATTAAAATTTCTAAGTTTTCTTGAAACAAATCGTAGTTTTAGCTTTATAATAAAATAAGTAGATTAGACAATAGGAGTAATGCTTATGTACCAATTAAACGGGTATGAAATATCAATTGATCATGTTTTAGAGCAAGCTAAAACGTATATTAAAAATCCAGATAGTATTGCGGTCATCGAACGTGCTTTTGAACTTGCCTTTCAAAAACATAAAGACCAATTGCGAAAATCAGGTGAACCTTATATTATTCATCCGATTGAGGTTGCTTATATTTTAGCTAAATGGCAAACAGGGCCTCGTACGATTGCCTCAGGACTATTACATGATATTATCGAAGACACAGAGATTACAAAAGAAGAAATTGCAGAATTATTTGATGATGAAATTGCAGAAATTGTTGACGGTGTAACGAAGCTAACGAAGCTTAAATATAAATCAAAAGAAAAACAACAAGCAGAAAATCACCGTAAAATGTTACTAGCCATGAGTAAAGATATTCGTGTAATCCTAGTTAAATTAGCGGATCGTTTACACAACATCCGAACACTTAAATTTTTACCGCCTGAAAAGCAATGTTCCATTGCTCATGAAACGATGGAGATTTATGTTCCGATTGCCCATCGTTTAGGGATGTATCGTGTGAAAGCTGAGCTTGAGGATACCTCACTTCGCTTTTTGAAGCCAGAAGATTTTTATCGTATTGCCCAATTAATTAAGCAAAAAAAACATGAGCGTGAGCAACAAATTCAAGAAATGGAAGACGAAATTACGGCCGCTTTAGCGGAATATCATATTCCGTTTGAAATCAAAGGTCGTATTAAAAATATTTATAGCGTGTACAAAAAAATGATGACGCGCGAAAAAGACTTTGAAGAAATCTATGATTTATTAGCAATTCGCTTAATTGTTAATTCAGTTCCAGAATGTTATTCAGCTCTTGGAGTGATTCATGCGCACTTTAAACCTATCCCAAATCGTTTTAAAGATTATATTGCCATGCCAAAGCCAAATATGTATCAGTCATTACATACGACCATTATTGGTCCAAATGGAAATATATTTGAAGTACAAATTCGTACAAAAGAGATGGATGAAATTGCTGAACAAGGGGTTGCAGCACACTGGGCATATAAAGAAAATCGTCAAATTACGGCTAAACAAGAACAACAAGAAATTCAAGATAAATTAAAATGGTATGAAACATTAATTGCGTACCAAGAAGAAGTGAACGATGCTGAAAAATTAATGAAGCTTGTTAAAGATGACATTTTTAATGCCAATGTTTATGTGTTTACACCTAATGGTGATGTCTTTGACTTCCCTCCAGGATCAACACCAATTGATTTTGCTTATCGTATTCATACCAATTTAGGACATAAAACAACGGGTGCAATAGTTAATGGTAAAATCGTGACCTTAAATTATCAATTAAAAACGGGCGATATTGTTGAAATTAAATCCTCTCGTAATTCGTTTGGTCCGAGTGAAGATTGGTTAAATATTGTTAAAACATCACAAGCACGCCATAAAATTCGTCAATACTTTAACCGTACTAAACGTGAGGAGTATACGCATAAAGGAGAGGAAATGTTCTTAAAAGAACTAGCCTCAAAAGACTTATCATTGAGTTCAATTGATATGCAAAAATTACTTGGAGCGTATAAAAAACAAAGTATTGAGAAATTAGATGAATTATATTATCAAATTGGGCGCGGACGCTTAGTAGCTAAGACGATTCTTGAGCGATATTTTGCGGATGGGAAAGAAGTTGATGATACAGAGTTAATTCAACAAATTAATGATGCAGCAAAAATCAAAGAAGAACATCGTAAAAAAGCAAAAAATCGTTTCGGAATTATTGTAGATGGGTTAGATAATGTTGATTTACGCATTGGTAAATGTTGTCACCCGGTTCCGGGTGATCCAATTGTTGGTTATATTACAAAAGGAAGCGGGATTACGATCCATCATGCTGAGTGTCATAATGCTAAAATAGATGGTCGTATTGTTCCAGTTGAATGGGATGATGAGCATTCAAATTCATTTAATGCTAAGATTAAAGTGACAGTCCTTGATCGTAAAAATGTGTTAGGCGATATCATTCAAAAATTAACGGTTATTAATGCAAATATTACAGAATTAAATGCATTGACTTCAAATGATACGATTATTATTAACTTATCGTTATCTGTTCGTAATATTGATCAATTAGTAAGTGTTGTGAATACGATTAAACGGGTCAAAGATGTCTTTAGTGTCGAGCGTATCATTCAATAGTGAGGTGAAAACAGATGAGAGTCGTTGTTCAACGAGCAAGACAAGCAAAAGTAACGGTTGATGGTAAGGTAACAGGTGCTATTGAACATGGATTAATGCTATTAGTTGGGATCACGCACGAAGATACAGTGAAAGATTTAGAGTATTGTGCAAAGAAAGTCGCTAATTTACGAATCTTCGAAGATGAACAAGGAAAAATGAATTTATCAATCAAAGAGGTAGGCGGATCGATTCTTTCTATTTCTCAATTCACCTTATACGGGGAAACTAAAAAAGGGAATCGACCAAGTTTTATCGAGGCAGCACGTCCAGAGGTCGCAGAGCCTTTATACCATCAATTTAATCAAATTTTAAGAGAGACTTATGAGATACAAGTAGAAACAGGAATATTTGGTGCAATGATGGATGTCTCCTTTACAAATAATGGTCCTGTTACTTTAATCGTTGAATCTTAAAAAGAAATGTATTATAATAAAGAAAATAGTCAATAATACTTATAAATTCGAAGATCGAGAGATTCTATAAAAATAATACGTGACAGAGAACGAAGCCTTGGCTGGAAGCTTCGACGGATAAATTATAGATAGACACTCGTGAGAAAATATTCTGAACTGCTAGTAGGAATATTCGTTGACGGCGTTAACGTTTTAAAGTGGTAATAGTTTTAGACTATTACAAGTAAGGTGGCACCGCGTATACTACGTCCTTAGATTTAATCTAAGGACTTTTTTTATACTCGAAAAAAGGCTTTACTAAACACGATGAAATAACCCAATCATCCTGAATGAGAGGAAAGCCTCAACAATCATGACTATGAAAGGAGCTCTAACATGAATTTCAGTAAACCAAAAGGAACATACGATGTTCTACCTAAAGAAAGTGCACGTTGGCAAAATGTTGAAAGTTTAATTCGTGAAATCTGTTCAATTTTCAACTATAAAGAAATCCGTACACCAATGTTTGAAAGTACACAATTATATCACCGTTCTGCTGGTGAAACATCAGATGTTGTTTCAAAAGAAACATATGACTTCAAAGATCGTGGAGATCGTTCAATGACATTACGTCCGGAAGGAACAGCTGGAGTCGTGCGTAGTTACATTGAAAATAAATTATATGCAGATCAAATGGTTCAAAAATTATTCTATATTGGACCAATGTTCCGCTATGAGCGTCAACAAAAAGGACGTTATCGTCAACACGTTCAATTCGGGACAGAAGTATTTGGAAGTGCAGATCCTGCTATCGATGCAGAAGTTATCTCATTAGCTGTTACGTTATATCAAGTTTTAGGACTTCGTAACATTAAAGTTAAATTAAACTCATTAGGGGATACACAAAGTCGTGAAAACTATCGTGCAGCCTTACTTGCACACTTTGAAGGGCATAAAGAAGAGTTATGTTCAGATTGCCAAGTGCGTTTAGAAAAAAATCCATTACGCGTGTTAGATTGTAAAGTTGACCGCAATAAAGAGATTATGCAAAACGCTCCTCAAATGATTGATCACCTAACAGACGAAGATCGTGCATACTTCTTAAATGTTCAAAAATATTTAAAAGCGATGGGAATCGAATATGAGTATGATGCGACATTAGTTCGTGGATTTGATTACTATACACATACAATCTTTGAAATCCAAGCAGACATTGAAGGATTTGGAGCTCAAAACACATTATGTGGTGGAGGGCGTTATAACAAGTTAGTGTCTGAATTAGGTGGACCAACAGTTCCAGCTATCGGATTCGGTATGGGACTTGAACGTTTATTATTAGCATTAGAAGCTGAAGGAATTCAAGTTGCTGGAGAAGATGCTGTGGACTTCTTCTTAATCGCATTAGGAGAAGATGCTAAGATCTTTGGATCACGTTTATTATTTGATTTACGTTCACGCGGATTAGCCTGTGAAACGGACTATTTAGGGAAAAACTTAAAAGGTCAATTTAAACAAGCAGATCGCTACAATGCTCGTTATACAGCAATTCTTGGAGATGAAGAATTAAAACACGGCATGATTAATATTAAAAATAATCAAACAGGAACTCAAGAAACCATTCCAGTTGGATTTATTATTGACTACATTATTCAAGACCAACAGCGTAATCACCAACATGGTGGAGGATGCTGTGGTGGTCATGGACACGATGAAGACCATGGATGCTGCGGTGGACATGGACATGATGATGACCATGAATGCTGTGGAGGAAATGGACACGGCTGTGGATGCCAACATTAAGAAGAGGTGAGTAGTATGAATCGTACACATAATAATGGAGAATTAAGACTTGAACATGTAGGTCAAGTTGTTGAATTAAAAGGTTGGGTTGCTAAAACTCGTAACTTAGGTGGATTAGTTTTCATTGATTTACGCGACCGTTATGGAATTACTCAGTTAGTAGCTAATCCAGAAAACGTAAGTCATGAAGTTTTAGAAGCGGCAAACAAAGTACGTAATGAGTATGTAATCGCTGTTAAAGGAACAGTGGCTGAGCGTCAAAGTAAAAACCCTAATATGGCAACAGGAGATATTGAAATTATCTTAGATGAACTAACAATTATCTCTGAAGCAGAAATGACACCTTTAATTATTGCTGATGAAACTGATGCGTTAGAAGATACACGTTTAAAATATCGTTATTTAGATTTACGTCGTCCTGTGATGCAAAAGAACTTCATTTTACGTCACAACATCTTAAAATCAATTCGTAGCTATTTAGATGGAAATGATTTTATTGAAGTAGAAACGCCGTATTTAAATAAATCAACACCAGAAGGAGCACGCGACTATTTAGTTCCAAGTCGTGTCCATGAAGGTCATTTCTATGCTTTACCTCAATCACCACAAATCTTCAAACAGTTATTAATGGTTTCGGGATTTGAACGCTATTATCAAATCGCTCGTTGCTTCCGTGATGAAGATTTACGTGCGGATCGTCAGCCTGAATTCACTCAAATTGACATTGAGACATCATTCTTAACTCAAGAAGAAATCATGAATATGATTGAAGAGATGCTAGTTAAAATGATGAAAGACGTTAAAGGATTAGATGTTGCTCGTCCGTTCCCACGTTTAAGCTATGAAGAGGCGATGGAACGCTTTGGTTCAGATAAGCCAGATACACGTTTTGAAATGGAATTAATTGCTTTAAATGACGTTGTTGCTAATTGTGGCTTCTCAGTATTTGCACAGGCAGTTGAAGCTGGAAATGAAGTTAAAGCATTATGTGTTAAAGGATCAGCAGAACGTTTTTCTCGTAAAGACATTGATAAATTAACAGACTTTGTTAAAAAATATAAAGCTAAAGGTTTAGCATGGATTAAAGTAGTGGAAGAAGGATTCAACGGTCCAATTGCTAAATTCTTCAATGAAGAAGAAGTTGCAAATATTAAAGAAGCAACAAATGCTGAAGTGGGAGACTTATTATTATTTGTTGCTGATAAAAAATCAGTCGTTGCAGATAGCTTAGGAGCATTACGTTTACATTTAGGAAAAGAATTAGGATTAATCGATGAATCTAAATTCAATTTCTTATGGGTGATTGATTGGCCACTATTCGAATATGATGAAGAGGCTGGACGATTCTTTGCTGCTCACCATCCATTCACAATGCCAAGCTTAGATACATTAGACACATTTGATACAGATTCTCACAATGCAAAAGCACAGGCTTATGATATTGTCTTAAATGGATACGAATTAGGTGGAGGATCATTACGTATTTATCGTCCAGATGTACAATCTCGTATGTTTGAAACATTAGGATTTACAAAAGAAGAAGCTGAAGAACAATTCGGATTCTTAATGAACGCATTTAAATATGGAACACCTCCACACGGTGGATTAGCGTTAGGATTAGACCGTATCGCCATGATCTTAACAGGATCTCAAAGCTTACGCGATGTTATTGCTTTCCCTAAAAATGCATCAGCATCATGCCCGATGACTGAAGCTCCTGGAACAGTAACAGACGCACAATTAGAAGAATTACATATTCAACTAAGAAAATAATGAAATTGCTAGACCTAGTCAATGAGACTAGGTCTTTTTAGTGTAAATAAGTGTATGAATTTGTATTTTTTTGTGTAAAAAAATATCCAACTGTTTTCAATTATGGCTAAATCATGTAAAATGGTGCTATATGTTTTTTCTTCATAAATAGTCTAGAGTTATTTAACTATTAGGGGCAGGATAAAGAAAGTATAGTCAAATGTACTGATACTATTTTCAGAAGCGGTTATGATAACGAATCGTGTGATTATAGTACAGAGTGGAAAGGGACGGTGTAGACATGAATATGAAAAAGATCATGAGGCAACCATTAGCGGTTTTTGGTAGTATATTTTTGATTACAACCTTACTGCTGGTAGGTGTTCTTCTTTATCAAGTTAAGGGGATTACTGATGGTGGGAAAAGTAGTGATAATGTAATAAAACCAACTCCACCAATTGTTGAAAAAGTTCCAGATGAGTATCAGTTATCAGATGTAGCGACAGCTTATCAAAAAGAAGTTTTTGAAGAGTTAGTGACTGCGCAACATGCATATAAAGATAAATATACGGAGTTAACTAAAGAAGAATATGCGACTTTAGTTGTGAAAAATTTCATAGCAGATTTCTATACATGGTCTAATAAGACCGGACGCAATGACGTAGGTGGTGTACAATTTATTGCAGAAGAAATGAGATCTACTTTTAGAAAACAGGCTATTGATGGATTTTATGAAAATTTATATTTTTATTTAAATGATTATGAAGCGACATCTTTAATAACTGTCAATGATGTAACCATTTTAGATGTTAATTTAAATGATACACTTAAAACAGAGGATGAAGTGATTGATTGTATTTCAGTTCAGGCGAGTTGGCAATATGAATTATCTTCTTCAGTTGAGATAGAACAATTCCAAAGTGAAGCAACATTTATTTTAACTGAATCAGAAGATCATTTAGTCCTAAATGCAATTTTATCGGAGTAAGGAGGGGAAAGCCATGTTTAATAATAAGGGTTTAAAATGGATTTACAGAATAATCATGATTTTACCGATTATTCCAATTATATGGAATATTATTTATATCAATCAATATTCAGGATTTGATTCTTTGTTGCGTTTGAATCTTTCGTTAATCTTCATCTTCTTATATTTAGCTATTTTAATGTTTGGATTATATGTTGTTAAAGAAGAGAACAAAGTAGGCACAATCATTTTAACAATAGTTGCATTGATTGGTCTTTTTACAGGAACGTATTTTGGATATGTTAATACACGCGTTTATCATTCGTTAAATAACATGACGATGCAAGACTCAATTATTAGTTATAGTTTAGTTACAATGGCAGATAGTCCTTTCACTGAAGTAAAAGATTTAGAAGGGTATACAATTGGGACTTTAAATTTAACTAAGCAAGAAGTGATTGATAATATTGACCAATTTTTAGAAGAAAATGAATTAACAGATGAAGCAGAAGTTGAAAAATATGATTCTCCAATTTCTATGATTCATGATTTATATGATGGAAAAGTTGATGCGATTATTGTAGGGGATAACTATGGTTCATTATTTTCAGAACAATTAGGATTTGAAGATATTAAAAATGAAACTAAAATATTAGCTAATATTGAGACTGTTATTCAGCAAGAAGAATTAAAACCAGGAATGGCTAATACGTCATTAATTGACGATCCATTCTCCATTTTACTAATTGGAGTTGATTCAACTGAACAAGGATTAGAAGCTGCTTCATTAGCTGATTCATTAATTATAGCGACTGTGAATCCTCAGAATCTATCAGTAACGATGACATCTATTCCACGTGATTCATATGTTGAAATTCCATGTTTTAATAATACAAAAGATAAAATTACGCATTCAAATAATGGTGGAACAACGTGTGTCATTGAATCAGTTGAGAAAATGTTTGATTTAAATATTCCTTATTATGTAAAGATTAACTTTAAAGGGGTTGTTGAGTTAGTTGATACAATCGGTGGAATTTACGTTGATGTACCTGTGACAATTGAAGAACAAGATAGTAATCGTCAGTTTGGTGAGCATTTAATTACTGTTGAGGAAGGGTATCAACATTTAAATGGAGAACAAGCGTTAGCACTTTCTCGTCATCGTAAGACGTTAGCTAAAGGTGATTTAGGTCGTGCAGAACATCAACAATTGGTTATTGAGGGAATTGTAAATCAAATGTTAACAGAAATGAACACAGTTGGTGAGTTTTTAGATTTATTAGATGTTTTAGGTAATAACATTGAAACAAATATCTCACTCAATCAGATGACATCAAGTCTTCAATATTTATTAGGGCTTGTCTCAACATTTAATGGTCAAAATCCATTAGACTATATTCATATTAAGAGCATGGTTGTAAGTGCTCAATATGGTTATATGGATAATCCGTATTATAGCTTTAAGTTAAGCTATGCTTTCCCATATAAAGGGGCTATCGCAGATGCACGTGAACAAATGTTAATTAACTTAGAGCAGGAATCGCCTCAATTTAACTATAGCTTCACATTTAATGGATTTGAAGAATATGAAGGCACTCAGTGGGTACAAACGTATTATAATGAGCCACTTCCTGGAGGAGCAACAGAGAATAATGTAACTACAGATGATGAGGAGGAAGTAAAAGCACCTATAAAAGAAGAAAATAACTCATCAATGAATAATAATGTCACAGTAACACCACCAACACATAATTCAGGCAATAGTAATTTAAATAATGGTTCAAATATAACTCAACCAGAAACGCCAATGGTACCAGAA
>NZ_JAMQUU010000039.1:0-10755 GCF_025594975.1 Turicibacter sp. T129
AGTTAATTAATTTTAAACTTATGTCGTATTTTTTATTATTGTACTTGTTTCATTATTTATCTGATTTAACTATTAAAGCAAATGCAGTCAATACTGTTGCAGGGACCCATCCACCACCAGCTGCTCCTGCCAGGCATGATGCGAATATAAGAGCGTAAGTAACCGCAGAAGCCGCCCTATGACGTTTTGCTGTAGTTGTAATGTAATCTACATTTTCTTCTGCTGTGTCTTTAAGAGGCTCGGTGTTACGAATTGGAACGTGGAGTAAACCAGGCTGTTGAATATCGGGGTGAACAGTAATTGTTAACTGTTGATAGACCGTAGTTTCTAAATTTTCGAATACTTTTGTTTCTGCAACTTCTGCGATAATATTAAAAACCCCGTTGTCTAAATTAAATGTCAATGTAATTTCATCACAATTCAATGCTCCTAGGTTCATATTAGAAAGTGTAAGTACAAGCCCCTCACGACTAATGTTAACCTCGACCTTCTCTTGCGTAAGTGTGATATCTAACAGTTCATCAGCCATTTGTTCAGGAGTAAGTGCTAAATCAAGAACTTTCTTGACATCGAAAATATTTGTAATTTTAGGAACAAGCGAAACTTCACCATACACAATAACGTGTGGACGCCAAGGTATCGTACCAGGGATCTCAAAAAGCTTTTCTTTATGATTAAATCCTTTAAAATCAACATCATAACCTTCAAACAATCCATTCTCAGATGCGAATTTAAGAATTTGTTGATATCGAACCTCTGTCATAATCATGTCTACAAAACGATCCCATCCTGCATCTAATGTACGATGAGGGCAGTATTTTCCACTCCAATCTTGATGTTTACGGATTCTATCAATTGGAATGTTGAATTTATCCATTAATGATGCAATTAATTTAGCAGCATTTTTTTCTGCTTTATCAAATTTTTCTCCACCGTATTTTGAATAACAAATTTCTACTGCAATTGATTTTCGATTTCCAGTACCTTGACCACCATCTCCAGAGTGCCACCCATTACGGTTTAATGGTAAACCTTGAATTGCTTCTTGATCGTCTACTGCGAAATGGTAAGATACCTCATCATTATTATTATGCATAAATGTAATTTCATTGTATGCTGAAGCTTGGTTGTAAGTATTATGAACAGTGATATATGTTGGATCCATTGGATAAGGACACTTAATACTATACTTACTCTCTGGTGGCAATATTTCTCGGACTTTTAAATTTGGCACACCATCAATCCCACTTGACCCCGTTCCGCTATCACCAGAACCATCTTCTCCTGCTGAAGCTGGGCGGATTAATCGACCAGACATTAATAAATTCAATAATTTATTATTTTGATCTGCAGTACCAGCATAATCAGTAATTCCATTCGCTGCTGCGATTTTCTCTCGATTATCAAAGCTTGAATCAACACCGATTGCATTTAAAGCACCAACTAATGAAGTTCCTGTGTAAGAAGGTGTTGGGAAATATAAAACACCAGGATTCCCCCCTCCAGATGAACCTACTCGCTTCAACTTACCAGACATTAATAAATTCAATAATTTATTATTTTGATCTGCAGTACCAGCATAATCAGTAATTCCATTCGCTGCTGCGATTTTCTCTCGGTTATCAAAGCTTGAATCAACACCGATTGCATTTAAAGCACCAACTAATGAGGTTCCTGTGTAGTTAGGAATTGGATAATATGTATCTCCAGTTCCTCCTCCATCTGAATCACCCCCACCTTCTGTATTATCAGGACAAATTAATCGACCAGACATTAATAAGCTCAACATTTTATTATTTTGATCTGCAGTACCAGCATAATCAATAATTCCGTTTGCTTTTGCAATTTTTTCACGGTTATCAAAACTCGAATCAATACCGATAGCGTCTAAAGCACCAACTAATGAAGTTCCTGTGTAGTTAGGAACTGGATAATATGAAGTAGCTACTGATCCTGGGCGTCTTAATTGACCAGACATTAATAAGCTAAATAACGAATCATTTTGAATCGCAGTACCAGTATAGTCAGTAATTCCGTTTGCTTTTGCAATTTTCTCACGGTTATCAAAACTCGAATCAACACCAATAGCGTCTAAAGCACCAACTAATGAAGTTCCGATATAGTTGGGTTTGGGGTAATAAGAAGCTCCTACATCTCCATCTGGTGCTGATTCAGAATATTTAGGATACATTACATCCCCTTTTGTCCAACAGTTTGAATTTGAAGCTCCTACAACTGTTTGATAATCTGGTGCTGAGTTTTTAACATACATAACCTCTGCTGGACGTACGGTAGAATCAGTACCTGCTTTAATGATGTTTGAACTTGTGCTAATTGTCGGACTATACGATGGATATGAAGTATCTGTATCAAACTCAACATGTAAATGAGGCCCTGTCGTATATTTTCCAGTGTTTCCATATAAACCAATACGAGTATCTTTGGTGATTGATTGACCTTGCTTAACATCGATACGATCTAAATGGAAGATACGCTGAATAAGATTTTTTGTAGCCCCTGTTGTTAATTGACAGTTATCGTAACGAATAACTAAGACATTCCCTAAGACATTATCATATCCTGCTAATAAGACTGTACCTACACCAGAACCCCAAACAGTACGATCACTATTTGTAGATGTTAAGTCAGTACCATAATGTCTAAATCCGAATTGTTGCTGATAATTTGAATTTTTATATCCTGCGGTTACACGCATTTTGTTAATTGGTAAAATAAGTTTTTGTGTTGCCATGTTTAATTCCTCCTAATTTTAGTTTTTTAAAAAATGGTTTGTATTTGGATCATCAATAATCCCTAATATTGCTACAGCCTGTGTTACAATTTCTAAAATTTTCTGTAGTGATTCATATTCTACTAAGTCAGTAACTAACAATGGTGCAAGCACCACAATTGCTACATAAGTTAATACCGTTCGATTTCTAAGGTTTTTAAGAATTGCTAATTGATTTTTCATAATGTTCATTAGTTAAATAACTGAGTCACTATTTGTGTCACAATAGCCGTTGTCAGAACTGAAGCGATATAAATTAAGATTTTATTTGAAGATTGCATTTCAATCAGCATCAACTTTAGCTCTTTTACTTCACCCTCAATACCTTTTAATTGATGACTTTGAATAGTAACTGCATTATCTAAGGTCTGCAATTTCAAATTATGTTCTCTCAACATCAGTTCTTGTTCTTGATCAATTTTACTGCGACACTCATGTGACTTTTCAGCTGATTCCTCCAAATTGCTCCCCCTCCCTTTTCTTCATGGTTCAATATGTCTGTAAGTTTTAAAGGCCTTTTTTGCTTACAAACATATTAAACCATCTAAGGAATGAATGGATTTTGCATAGTTAATGCAAATTAGCTATAAAAAAAGATTACTCAATCGAGTAATCCTAAAAAAATTTTAATCATTTGTGCAAATTTAATCGTGGCATCTCTTTTATAAGTTGCTACAGTTCTTTCAGAAATATTTAAAGCCTCCGATAAACTATAATTTGTTAAACATTCACTATACGTAAGTTTGATAATTTTCTGCTCCTGCTTATCTAAAGCAGCTAAACAGGTTTCTATAATAACCTCTAAATTTTTATGTCGTTCTATTAACGCAACTTGACTATCTAATAGTTTTTTTTGATCAATATTCCTAAAAAGCAAGATAATTCCATCTAAACTTCTCTTTTCTTCAAAGATGCCTTTTACTAAAATCTTTTCTTCTCTCCATTCCATATAACTAATCTCCCTATTTTTATTCTCTTTACTCTTTAATTAAAACCCAAAATTAAAGAAATCATCTTGCAAATATTTTGTGAATAAAATGCAATTAAACTGCAAAGTATACATAATCATTATCCCTTAAAGACATGCACAATTCTATTTTTATAAAAATACATCTCTCCCTTAAAAAAAACTTTGTGAAAAAAATACTTTTCCAAACTTAAGTTCGCTTTTTATCATATCATAATTGTGTATAAAATTTCATATTTTTACAAAAAATCCTAATTACTTATGCTATACTAAGGGGGAATTTTTGAAATATTAGTTATTTATATAGAATTTATGTGAAAAACATTTCATTAGCATAAAGAAATATTTAATTGTTATAATTCTCTATGAAGCGGAGGGGGGGATAGAGATGGATATTAACCTTGAACATCTTATAAATAGCTATAAAACTACTTGTAACCTTTCAAATAATACTATTCTAGCTAAGGAAAATTTTAAAAACCTAATGAATGATAATAACAGTGTAATTTTACAAGTTACTGAGGATACAAACACTACCGATCATCAATTAAAAGAATTAGCAATTATTGATTTACAGAATAATGAATTATTTAACCGAAAATTTTATTTGTCAACTCAATTTGCAATAGAGTGGGATAATATAAAAAAAATACTTAAAAATAAAAATGTATTAATTTATAATGTTGATTTCACCGAGTTCATAATTGAACAAACTTTAAGAAAATGCTCAATTTATGAAAATTTCACATTAAATACGACTGATGTTATGACTCTATACAGTTTAATTTCGAATGATAATAACCCTATTAGTCTTCAAGATGCTTGCGCTGATGAAGGAATAACAGCATTTATTACAGATAATGCTCTAAAAAATAGTTACTATGTTAGAGAGCTATTAATTAAAACTTTAAAAGAATGCAATTAAATTAAATCTAATAGGTACTATATCTATAAAAAAGGACATCTCAGCAATTTGCCGGATATCCTTTTTTTATTTGGGAAAAAATTATTATTCATAGCGTAAAAAGTCAAATAAATAATGACGTTGTACTTTGTCTTTATCTAAGAATCCAATGATAGATGTTTCTTTTCTAATGTTTAATATTTTGTTTTATTATATTTTAATTGTTTGTTTCACATACGAAGGTATAGTTAATAAATTATTTATTAGTTCTTTAATGGTATTAGTATTTATATAGTATGCCAAAAGGCGTTATCCCAAAAGGCGTTATCCCAAAAGGGAACATCGGTAAGCTACCGATATATCAAAAGGGAACATCGGTGAAATGATAAATTGAAATAAAAAAGGCGGATAACTCCGCCCAATTACTAATCTTCTAACATCCAACCACCGTTTAAATAGTGAAAATCTGGGTGTGATTTATCAATATTGAATGTATCTGTTGTTTGAATCTTTGAAATTTGTATGTCTGGATCAGTTGAATTAATTGATTTTCCATCAACTTTCATTTCTGTTGGTTGTTCAAATAAATAATACATCATAGAACCAAAAGAACCTCCACTATCTCTCATTTGCACTCGATATAGATATTTATTATCCTCTAACTCTTTTAATCCACTTTTGATAGACTTTAATCCTTCTCCTGTAACTGTAGCTAATCCTTTTTCAGTAAAAACCCACGTTTCAGGCAAATGTAGCATAAAGCACAGTAACCCTCTAGCCTTTAATGATAAATTTTTATCCCGTAAGATAGTATTATCAATGATTGTAAAGTTTTTAGTCTTATTTTTAATAGTTCTAAAATTATTTTGCATAAAAAATGCACTCCTTTTCTGTTGCTTAAAGAGTGCTTTCAGGTCTGATACGTATAAAATTATCTGAATTTGCATATAACAAAATAAAGATATTTCTATTATATACTTGAATAATAATACGAGCATAGTATATAATAATCTTATATCAAGAACGAAAACTTTCAAAACCTCAATCCTGTAGCGACCAAACTTCAGGGATTGGGGTTTTTCTCAATTTAAGCGATTTAATTTTAAATAAATTATACCATAAAGCTACCGAATTAAGGTAGTTTTTTTAATATATTCAAGAGAATTTTGTTAAAAATTTCTAGAATTTATTATCTGAATTTCATATAGAGTTTATTTTATCGTAAAAATGATACTAGATATTTTAAAGATAGTTCTTTTATACTATTTTAGTAATATCTTGAAATCATAAAAGAAATATATTTAAACTATCAAAATATTACAAAAATAAAATAATAAAAATATTATACTAAAGAATACTTATGTATTATATTTTTATTATTTTAGAAAATGTTAATAGATATAAAAAGTATTACTCTAGTAATATTTTTTATAATATTATAGAATTGAGGGATTAAAGTGGACAAGAAAGACTTATTGTTGAGTGATAATTGGGAGGAGATCATAGCCTACATTAATCAAGAAAGACAAACGGGCCTACAGCTTAGAGATATTTGTAGAGGTGTTATTAGCAAAGATAGAATGTCTCAACGTATCAAAGAAAATGGATATACTTATTCAGCTAAATTAAAAACATATGTTAAAAGCTCAGAGAAGCCTTTTTTAGAGGAAGAACAAGCTCCGTTTTATAAAATTAAAGAGGAGATAAAGAAACCTTTCAATAAGCCTAAAAACGCCAAAAAATCAAATGGTGTCGAGGATGAAACAAAAAATATAAATCAACTTTTGAAAAAAATAGAAGATTTAGAGAAGCGTGTATGCAGTTTAGAAAGTCAAGTTAATGAAAAAGACTCGGATTTCAAGCCACTCCATTTCAATGAGGAACCAATAGCAAAATCATTTAAGTTGTATCCATCAGCAGTTGAAGCGATAGAGAAATTGAATAGGAAGTATAGTGGATTTAAAAAACAAGATCTATTAAGTTCATTGATTGTTCAGGCAGTAGCTCAATACATCGAGTTGGAGGATTCTAATGAGGTTTAATAAAAAGGAGGTAATCTTATGTCAAATTTATTAGTTTCAATAACCAGCTCAAATCCATTAAACAATCTATTATTTAAAACAATAGTGTTATTAGAAAAACTCTACGTTTTAACTGTAGCAATTTTAATCTTATATATTCTTTATTTAACTACCGTAGCTCTTAAAATTTATATTAAAAATCAGAAATAAATCAAGTAGTAAGATTCTGAAAGTCTAAGCTTCTTTAGCGAAGGATGAAAAGGAGAATTTGCATGTTATTTGAACAACTTAAAGAGTTAAATACTAGCGAAATCAGAGAAATGATTATCACGACAACAGGTGAAGAATAATTGTTTTATGTTTCTTGGTTTAATAAAGTTATGCAGTTAAGAAGAATTGAAACTCTTGAAAAGGAAAAAAATTTGGGGAATTACAATAAAAGAATCGTAGGAGAAGGAGAATAGTAGAATAGCGAGAATTGAAAGTGGCTAGCCACTTTCGAAAAAATGAAAATCTCTGATTTTCATTTTTGTTTATTTTTTTGGTACCCCAATCCCCTAATTTTTAAAAGATAGGAGATTGAATGATGAAGAATCGTACAAGGTCTAAACAAATGATGTTTAGAGTTACAGAAGATGAAAAGGAAATGATACTGAATAATAGTGAAAAGTTAGGCTTTCAAAAATTTGAAAGCTATGCTAGGAAGATGTTAATCGATGGATATGTTATTAATCTAAAGTCAGCAGATGATAAGGATTTAAAACACTTAATGTCAGAAGTGTCCCGTATTGGAAATAATATTAATCAGATTACTAAACGGGTAAACACAATTAACAAAATATATGAATGTGATCTGGAAGAAATTAAACAGGGACAACAAGAAATCGTTCGTCTACTAAGACAGCAAGTGAGAAATACTAACAAAATTAAAAATCTCTAGTTTTATCTAGTGTTCCTTTATTTTTTCATTACTTACCAATTCTAAAATTTTAGTGTTGTTAAGGTGATATCAAATAGTTTAGTATGGAGTTATGAATTTAATATTATCTCAAAATATATTCATGAGCATTCAAAGGAGAAATTAGAATGAGTTTATTTAAAGAGTGTGTGTCGTTAAGTTTTCAGATTTTGAGATTAGTTGTTATTGTGACAGGAATTGTTTTAGTAGTTTTAAGTTGGTTTTAGAAAATAAAAAAAAGAGGTGATTATAATCAGCTCTTTTTTTTATATTTCCTACTGAAAATGAATAGTAATATTTAAAAAAACAAGGTTACTTTATTAAGTAATAAAAGTGTCTTTAGTTAATCACTGGGTTTCTATTTATTTTCTATGTTGATTTTAATATTAGCCCGAGCAAAAATTCGTTATAAAAATTCAACAAACTGTTTATGATAAAAAATCTTAAAATTAAAGAGGTGATTTATATGTATATTTCGGTCGAATTTATTAAGGCACTAATTGTTCTCATCATTATTTGGCATAGGTTTAAATAAATGCTCCTAGAACATCGTTATTCTTTTATATCGTTAGGTACTGAGGTTAATTACTTTTAAGTGTTGCAAAATGTTACTCTTTTTCGTATAATAACATTGTAATAAGTTTAAAATAATAAGGACGGGATATCCGTCAACCTTATGATTTTGTTCGTAGAGCGCGAATAACTAAAAATTAAAGAAAGCTCAATTGATGATTCTAGTCGTAGGTCGCGACTAGCCTAAACAAAAGAAAGACCAATTGATTAGAACTTAAAGGCCCCTCATTTAGGGGTCATTTTTTTATAGTTATTAT
This sequence comes from Turicibacter sp. T129, assembly GCF_025594975.1. Taxonomy (NCBI): domain Bacteria; kingdom Bacillati; phylum Bacillota; class Erysipelotrichia; order Erysipelotrichales; family Turicibacteraceae; genus Turicibacter; species Turicibacter sp. T129. The sequence goes on from NZ_JAMQUU010000039.1 coordinate 8,472, forward strand.
AGGGGGACTTTATGAAAAATTTTAACGACTTTGTAATATTGCATCTTACACAGCAATTCTATTCAGATTATCCATTAAGTGATTATCCTCAAATTTTAAGAAAAGATGAACGCCCTTATACTGTATTTACTGTTAAGATTGATGGACTTGATTTTGCTATACCTTTTCGTTCTCATATTAAACATAATCATGCCTTTATTACAGATAATAGAAATCCTGAAGATAAATGTGGACTTGACTATACTAAAGCAGTGATTATTACAAATCAAAAATACATAGATTATCAAAGCCAACCACGATTAAGATCTCATGAACACAACGTTTTAAAAGGCAATGAGAGTAAAATAATTGGAGGGTTTAAATCGTACCTTAATAGGTATAAACGTGCTGCTAAACGTCCTGATGTTGAACGCAATAAGCAATTTTGCAGATTCTCTGCATTACAATATTTTCATAAAGAGTTAAAAATAGAAGTGAGTTAACTGGTCCCAGGTGGAGCTTTTTTTATTTCATTTTACTTCATTAAGATGGGCCCCTCCTTTTTTTAGTTTGCAACGGTTCGATTAGTTACTGCAATGAATATAAGGGTTGATACAATCATCTTTTAATCTATTTACAAGGGGTATATCTGTCACCTCTATTTGTGAAAATAGACTCACTGAGGACTGAAACATCATCAACTAATTCATTGTAAAAACCAATCTTATAAACACTTACTTACTTACTTCACCTCTAAATCTTCCCTAATCTGTTTTTTATAACGATAATAAGTAGTTCTATCAATGCTGAGTAGTTCTAATACCTCACTATCTTTAAGAGCTCCATTGAATGACTTCGATAATTTGATAATCTTAGCCTTCTTGGTTTCAATCTTTGATCCTATTGCTCTACCTATGACCTTACCATTAACTTTAGCAGTAATAATCCCTTCAATTGTACGTTGTTTAAGGTCCTGAACTTCCTTTTCAGATTGCTTTTAAGCAATCTCAATCTGTTGTTTTGCCAATAGTTTAAGTGCCTTAGTCACGCCCTCTAACACCGCATTTACAACGTCATTATCTGTCATTCCTAATTTAGCATGGTCTAACTGTTGCTTATACACTGACGTATTGATATGTGGTTCCTTGATGAACACTAGCTCAACCCCTCTATCAAATAGATCCATGTAATCTTTTACGCCATCTTCAGCATTACGACTCATACGTGAGACTGAATCAAAAATAATCATATCGCCTTGCTTAACACGTTTAAATAGTTTAGTCCATTCCTTACGGTCTATCGTAGTCCCTGTGTGGGTTTCATTGATTAGTTTAGCACCAGGATGTAATTTTAAGATATTTCTATTCTGGCGGTCTATATTTTGTTTATTCGTTGAGATACGCGCATATCCATAAATCATAATCAAAACTCCTTAAATTTGTATGTATTTTGTTTGCATTTAAACGTTTGTTTTATCCTCTCTAAGACGTTTTTGCACGCCCCCTTTAAAATACACTAAATTAATTATAAAAAATCAGATATGTGATATTTTTACCCTTTTTCGGCATGATAGATTTTGTTTTTCATAGTTGCTCTTAACAATCACATTTTCAAGACATAAAAAGAGCTTCTAACACAGTATCTATCCACTGTTGTTTGTATTACATAAAAGGGTTATAATGGAAATGTTTAAAAGGTGGATTAGAGAGGGATAGTGATAAAAATGTATATTTTATTTAAAAATCAGACAACATTAACTAAAAAAACTTATATAGAAGTCGCTCTATCATCAAACAAAACCCTTATAAGTTTTATAATATTTTTCACAGCGTTTGGATTCATTGATATAGGGTATGAATCTTATATGTTTAAAGAATACATATTATTTCTATATTGTGCCGGGGGAGCCATCGTTGCATTCTGTACGCCTTTTTACATTTATCGTTCCCAAGGTATAAAAAATTATAAAAATCAGATGCTTCTATCAGAAGGAAGAGAGCCTAAAGTTAATATAACTATTTATGAAGATTCCCTTACCTTTAATAGGTTTATTCCAACAATAAATGAAGATAAAACGAGATATAAAAGCGAAGCGGAAACAAGTATCAAACACGATAAAATTACTGTGGTACATAACCTTAAAGAACATTTTGTTATCGTTTATGCGAATCAAATCTATCTCCCAATACAAAAGACGGGATTTACAAAAGGATCATCTGAGGAGTTTGAAGAGTTCCTTCTCAAAAAAAATATAAAGGTGAAGCGGAAAATAATTTAAACTGTAAAACAAGTACAATAATAAAAA
>NZ_JAMQUU010000004.1:0-1885 GCF_025594975.1 Turicibacter sp. T129
TATGTGCGCCCGGCATGGGTATTATCTAACGGGTTAAAGTCCCGAGTACGTCCAAGTAGCGGAAAGTACATAGCCTAAGACAAGGGTGTCCTCTGCGAGGAGGAATCTGAAGGAAGTCCGTGGGCAAACTTCTGGTCTGACGAACAGGAATCACATCAGGCAGGATACAAGGATAAGACTGCATAACAAGTTAAAGTCCAATAGCTACACAGAAAAAAAATGTATGTTGTAAATGTGGCAGATAGATGGAAGGGAAGATAATACACCTTACCCGGGGAGGTCTTATATTCTATCCCAAAGGTTGACCGTGAGGTAAACATGGAATATAAGAAGTCAGCCGAGGTCGTAGTAGTGAAGAGAGTTAGTGAAAACTAAAAGGAGCGAAGGACCGAACTATTTTATCCGTTAAAGAAATGATACTTGCACCTTCCTAATTAACCATTAGGTGATAAGACACATATCTAAAAAAAAATAGATACGATGGATGGAAGGTTACGAAACTCATGGAGGTAACAAATATGAACACAGAGAATTTATTAAAACAAATCCTACACCCAAATAATCTAAACCAAGCTTATTTACAAGTTAAGCGTAATAAAGGTGCGGCAGGAGTGGATGGGATGACGATTAATGAATTGGGACACTATTTAAAAGAAAATGGTGAAGAGATAAAGGACCAAATTCGTACGCGTTCGTATCAACCTAAACCGGTGAAACGAATCGAGATTCCCAAGGCAGATGGGGGTGTGCGAAATTTAGGTGTCCCAACCGTGGTTGACCGATTCATTCAACAAGCGATGGCTCAAGTTCTCACCCCTATCTATGAAGAAAAGTTTCATGAAAACAGCTATGGATTTAGACCGGGACGATGTGCAGAAATGGCGATTATTAAAAGTCTAGAATTCATGAATGATGGGTATACATGGATTGTTGATATCGATTTAGAAAAGTTCTTTGATAAAGTCAACCATGATAAGTTAATGAGGTTGATATCAAATACGATTAAGGACGGAGATGTCATTTCACTCATCCGAAAATTCTTAGTCAGTGGAGTCATGATGGATGATGAATATAAAGAATCGGTGATTGGAACCCCACAAGGAGGCAATCTATCCCCATTACTGAGCAATATCATGTTAAATGAACTTGACCAAGAGCTAGAAGCAAGAGGGTTAAATTTTGTCCGATACGCAGATGATTGTTTAATTCTAGTGAAAAGTGAGAAGGCAGCGAAGCGAGTGATGAAAAGCATGACGAAATACCTTGAAGAAACGCTAGGTCTTAAAGTCAATGTGACAAAAAGTAAGGTTGAGCGACCAAGTGGAATTAAATTTCTAGGATTCGGTTTCTTTTGGGATAAAAATGCCTATCAGTTCAAAGCTAAACCTCACCAGATATCGATCATGAGAGTGAAAGAGAAATTAAAAAGACTCACCCGACGAAGTTGGAGTGTGAGTTTTGACTATCGACTGAAGAAACTAAAGCAGTTAATCATCGGATGGGTGAATTATTTTAAAATCGCTAAGATGAGGACGGTATGTGGAAATCTAGATAAAAATATTCGATTCCGATTAAGAATGTGTATATGGAAACAATGGAAGAAGGTTCAAACCAAATATAGAAGTTTAATGAGGTTGGGAATCGATAAGGATAAGGCGTGGGAATGGGCAAATACCCGAAAAGGATATGCGAGAGTCGCTCGCTCATTTATTTTATGTCGAACCATCACGAATGAAAGACTAAAAAGAAGAGGTCTAGTATCACTACTAGACCACTATCAAACCGTTCATATTTAGAGATAAAATAGAACCGCCGTATACGGAACCGTACGTACGGTGGTGTGAGAGGACGATGATTAAATTAATTAATTATCTCCTACTCGATT
>NZ_JAMQUU010000040.1:0-31803 GCF_025594975.1 Turicibacter sp. T129
CAGTTGACAAAGAGCCTAAATCATTCAATCACTTAAATAACACTCCGTTCTATAACCATTACTATAAAAAAATGACTAACCGAATGGTTAGTCATTTTCATTTGAAGTGTTATTATTCTATTGATTAGTCACCAATAATATCTAAAATGTAGTTTTTAAGAGTATTTGAGTTTCCACCGAAGATTGCTTGAACTCCACCTTTAACTTCCATAACTCCTGCCGCACCTAAAGCTTTTAAGCGATCTTTATCAACTTTAGAAGTATCTCCAACTTCAACACGTAAACGTGTAATACATGCATCTAAGTTCTCAATATTTTCTGCTCCACCTAATGCTTCTAATACTAATGGTGCTTTTTCTTTCCATTCATCAGTTCCAGCTGTAGCTGTTGTTGCTTCTGCAGATCCACCGTTACGTTCTTGGAAGTCTTTTTTAGAGAATAATTTTACTTCTTCGTTATCATCTTCACGACCTGGTGTTTTTAAGTTTAATTTTTTAATTAAGAAGCTAAATACAACGAAGTATAAAGCAAAGTAAACAACACCAACAACTAATACCCAGTACCAATGAGTCGCTACACCAGCTCCTGCAGGTAATAATCCGAATAAAACGAAGTCAATTAATCCACCAGAGAATGTCATCCCGATGAATACATCTAACATTGCCATTAACATGAATGATAATCCAGCAAATACAGCATGTACAACGAATAACACTGGTGCAACGAATAAGAATGTGAATTCTAATGGTTCAGTAATACCAGTTAAAATAGTTGTTAATGCAGCAGCTCCTAATAAACCACCCACAGCTTGACGTTTTTCAGGTTTAGCACATTTGTACATTGCTAAAGCCGCACCTGGTAAACCGAACATCATGAATGGGAATTTACCAGCTAAGAAACTTGTTGTTCCCATAACAATTTCATGCATTCTTTCTGAATCTAAACCTACTAAATCTCCCATTGAACCTAATTGAACGAAGTAAGCAGTGTTTGCTCCTTGAACAAGAACATCTTGTCCACCAATTAATAAGTTAGCCTCAACGAAAGATCCATACCAGAATGGTGTATAGAATACGTGGTGTAATCCGAATGGCACACATGAACGTTCAACTAATCCAAATAAGAATGAACCAAAAATTCCTGATGAATTAACAACATTTGCTAATGCTCCAATTCCATCTTGAACGAACGGCCAAACAAAGGCTAAAACCACCCCAACTAATGCCATTACTAATGAAGTAATGATTGGTACGAAACGAGATCCTGCAAAGAATGATAATACAGGATGGAATTGAATGTTAAAGAATCTGTTATGTAACGCAGATGTTACCATCCCTGTAATAATCCCACCAAACACTGACATGTTTAATGTAAAGATTCCGACATTTGTTGTTACGTAAGTTCCATATTCTCCAACATTGTCAGCAGTTACGACACCTAATTTAGTCATTCCTAATGTTAATAATGTTGAAATAACTTGGTTCATTACTAAGAAACCAAATACAGCAGCTAACGCAGCAGTTGCTTTATCTTTTTTAGCTAAACCAGCTGCTACCCCAACAGCGAATAAAATTGGTAAGTTTCCGAAAACAATATTTCCAATATCATTCATAATTGTTAAAAGTGCTGTTAAGAAATCTGAGTTATTAATTGTATTTGCAATTGATTGATAAATAGCTGGTGCATCAGTCATTCCAGCGATACCTAAAAATGCTCCACCAATTCCTAATAAAATACCAGCGATTGGTAAGGCAGCGATTGGAAGCATTAAGGCTTTCCCTGTACGTTGTAAATACTTAAACATACTTAAATCCTCCTCCTAAGTAACCATAAAACCATTATTTAATTCGATATCAAATGTGAACTTTCATCATATTAGCCACATTGCTTACATGTATGATTATATTATATTTTTTCACAATTTAATATCCCTTTCATTAAATAGGTAACCGGTTACCTACGTTTTTTTTACAGTTTTATGGTTTTTTTAACATCATTAAACTGTTTTTTTTACATCAATTTTTCTACATTTTTGGTCATGTTAATATAACTTATTGAGCGTCTTTTTAACTACTTTTTATTCAAACGACCCGCTATGACCTAAAATTGATTTATGTCTAATAAATAACATTTAACATTAAAATTATTTGCTTTCTGTTCGAATATATACGTTATTGGCTCACTAAAAAAAGACTGCATTAAACGAATACAATCTTTTAAAATGATAAAAAATATGTATCATCCTTAATGATTAATTATATCCTTTGTGGAAACGAGTTAATTTTTAACATTTATTAGTAAAGAAATAAATAAAAGAAGCCGATATTTATTCGACTTCTTGAGTTTGATTTAACTGATACCATAAAATATCGGGATGGGTATATCGTGATTTATTTCCCATGTGGTGCCCATACTGAATCGCAGATTTAGGACAATAATGCAAACAGGCCAAACATTGAGTACACTCTCCCTCCCACATTGGCTTCCCTTCAACCGTAATACATCCCGTAGGACATATTTTTTCACAGACCTTACAAGAAATACAGTGGTCATTGGCAAAGAATGGCTTAACACTTCTGCCAAATGAATGAAAGAGGCGTCCTCCTACAGTCGTTAAAAGTTTAGGTAGTGACCCTTTAATAAGCTGTCTCTCAACTTTTAAATGAGCGATACTTTTATTTAAGTGAAGAATCTTCTCTTTAACTAAGTGAAGCTTTTCTCTCCTCTCTTCTTTAGAGTCCACTGTTCCTAAAATCAGATAATTATTAGGCATGACTAACGTATAAAAACTCTGTAATGCCCAACTTTTTTGTTCAAATAAACGTTGAATGACACGTTCAGTTTCTCCTATATTTTCACCACATGTGACAACGACACTTAAATAACTTGGCACACTTCCATTAAAAGAAAGTTTTTTTATAAAATCAACAACTAGTTGAGGCGGTGACCATGCATAAATAGGAAACACAAAAATAACTTTTTCTTCTGACTCCAATGAATAAGTCAATTGTTCTAATTTCATGGCTTGAGCAATCGAGACTAGTCGTTCGTTTTGATAACTTCCAATTTCATTCGCCACTGCTTGTGAGTTTCCAGTTCCACTAAAATAAAAAATCATACGATACCTTCCTTTTTCTTATTTATACGACATACTCTACAGTACTATACCTTAAAAATGCTGCAAATTACTGTATGAAACAACATTTCTTGCATAAAATATACAAAAAACAGGGAGTATTCTAATTAGGAGGTGATTTATATGTCAAAAACTGTATATGATTTAACTAATTATGAAGACTTAAAAGCTCAATATGAAGATTCACAACGACAGCTGAAACAAACAGAACAGCTTTTAATTCACTTAACTCAAATCAAAAAAGAAAATCGAATTCCCCATAAAGCCAATTATGTTGATCGAATGTTAAATGAACAATATGAAAAATATGAAATCGAATCACAAGTGATTCATGAACTCAAGCAACAACTAAATCTCTTAAAAGCATAAAACGTGACTCATTGAGTCACGTTTTATGCTTTTATTTTCTAATTAGAGCAATCGTTCCTACAATCAAAAGATTTAATAAACCAATGACTTGAAATGCTTGGGCTAACCCAACTCTTTCTCCTAACCATCCACAAAGCGGAAAAATTAAAATCATCATAAGGGAAAACATCATACTACTTACTGAAATAATCGTTGCTCGCTTTTCAGATGGCGTCTCTTCATTCATATAAACACTGCTAATCGGATATAAAATAGCACTTAAGAAATTAATTAAGCAAAAAACAAAAATGCCAACTTTAGCCTCAACATATCCAAATATACAAATCATCACACTCATACTAAGCGGTACAAATAACCAGGCCTTTCCCTGGCACCACCTTTCAACTTTTTCAGCTAGTAATGCACCAAGTGCACTCACTAATCCATTCACTAAAAAAATGAGGGAGATAGTCGATTTTGAATAAGAAAAGTCTGAAAAATAAGCTTGAGCATAAAAATAGATGACCGTTGTAAATGTCATCATTAACGGAAAATAAAGTAGCATAGCTAACAGACGACGATTTAATTTCATCATGATAAAGCATTGTTGAAAATGATCTTTCACAGATAAACGTTCTTGAGTTTCATGAATCATTGGTTCTTTAAATTGTAAAGCGACACTCAAGGACCCTATCGCCATTAAAATTGCAATCAGATAGCTTAACTCAAAACTAACTTCAGCTAAAAGACCTCCAATAAAAACAGCTAACGCTTGAGCCACTTCAATCAATACATTTAATCGACTATTAAATGGCAAATACTCTTCAGTTTGATTAATCGAAATAAAACTATCGTAAACGAGCGCCTCTTCAGAATCTGAATTTAAATTTCCGCTAAAAGCTGAGAAAATAAAGCCAATCGCAAATCTAACAAAAGACTGGAGACTAGTAAAACGATGGACGAGATCATAGCTGCTAAGCGTGAAAGAATAATCATTTTTTTACGCCCGAGCAAATCTGCCATCGCTCCAGTTGGAATTTCAAAAATTAAATTGCAACTATGATAACTGCTCTCTAATAACCCAATTTCAATGAGTGTCATCCCTTTATAGGCGAAAAATAAGACCCAAATCGCTGCTGTTATATCAAATGATGATAAAAATCGGTAAATATAATCAATTCCTATATTACGTTTCATTTTCTTCACTCCTATGTCGTTAATTAACATGGAGCTACTTTATCGTAACCCCATTCTAAATGTGCGTTAGAATGGGCGGTCCACTAGCAAATCGTGCAGTTAATCTTCATTAGCTGCCTCTCCCCTCTTTTAATCTCAAATAATTTCATCCGATCTCTCTTCGGATAAAAATCTCACCCTTTATTTATTGAAAATTTTACCATTTTTATCGCTATGACAGTCAAGCTAACGGGTAAAAATCCATGTTTTTTCGGTTGATAAATCTGGATTAAACGTATAGCCTCCTTCATTAAATGCTTTAACTTGTTCAACCTCATGAATTTGATGGTTTAAAATATAACGCGCCATTTGACCGCGTGCGCGTTTAGCATACATCCCCACTACTTTAAACGCCTCACCTTTTTGCTCTTTAAATTCAATCGTAATCACAGGATACGTTTTCTCAATTTGTTTTAAATTTAAAGCTTTACTGTACTCTTTTGATGCTAAGTTTAATAGGACTTGATCCCCTTTTGTTTCACTTAATTCATTTAAGAAATGAACCGTTAAATCTTCTTTCCAATACTGATATAAATCTTTCCCATGCTCTCCTGACCATGATAATCCCATTTCTAAGCGATAAGGATTCATCACATCAAATGGTTTTAATACTCCATAAAGTCCAGATAAAATTCGAAGCGACTCTTTTGAAAATTCAAGTGCTTCTTGATTTAAACTTAACGAATCTAACCCTTTATAAGCTTCTCCTTCAAAGGCATGAATGGCATACATGCCTTGTTGATTTTTTTCATAAAATTGAGCGAACCTTGTTACATTTACCTCTGCAAGCGCTTCAGACATTTTCATTAAAGTTGATAACTCACTCACCGAATAAGTTTGTAACTGATTAACCAATTGTTTTGTTTTATTTTTAAAAATTAATTCATTTGATAAATCTAATGGTTCTAATTCAATGGTTTTAAATGTTTTTGCTGGTGATAACATCATTAACATTTTTGACACATCCTTCAACATTTTTTCAATTCACGTATAAAATTTATTTATCTCGTTCACAATGATAGCGCAAAGTGCTTCAATATCTTATCATATTTCTTTACAACCCGACTATTATAGCGCATAATTATTTGTAAATCATTACATAATTTAACAAGAAAGAAGTGAGTTTTATGGAACCAGTTATTTTAACGGAAGGAATGGAAGCTCCTGACTTTACCTTAATGGGATCTGATCATCAACAACATTCATTACACGATTATCGTGGACGTAAAGTGATTTTATACTTCTATCCACGTGATAATACACCTGGTTGTACAAATCAAGCGAAAGCTTTCCGTGATGCTATCGAATCCTTTAATGAACAAAATGCGGTGATTTTAGGAATTAGTCGTGATAGTGTCGCTAGTCATGAAAAGTTTATCGCTAAACATGAGTTACCCTTCATTTTACTCTCTGATCATGAAGAAATCGTCTGCCATTTATATGATGTTTTAAAAGAAAAAAATATGTACGGTAAAAAAGCCATTGGTATTGAGCGTTCAACCTTCTTAATTGATGAAGCGGGAATTATCACAAAAATTTATCGTAAAGTAAAAGTGGCTGGTCACATTGAAGCAGTATTAGAAAGCTGCTCATTATAATAAAAAGCTCATAGACTAAACACCCTAATGTGTAAGTCTATGAGTTTTTTATTACGTATAAATTTTATCAATGACAATGACACAACGATAGCTTGGATGTGACATTTGAATACGCTGAGTGACTTCATCTTTGATACTCTGTTCCGTGATTTCTTTTGTTAACTTTGAACCATCAACAACTAAGTCAAAGATTAAATTTCTATTCGGTTCGTGCCCAATGATTCTAAAGTCATGCATCGACATAATCACATCATGCTCGTTAATGATGTTCTCTAATTCAGCTTTCATCACTCTAATCTCTTCTGTTTCAATACAAACAGGATCCATATGAATGACTAAATGTAAATTTAATTCCTCTGAGATTTGACGCTCGGCCTCATCGATCACATCATGAATCGTCATGATATCGATATCAGCTGGAATTTCAGCGTGGATTGAAGCAATGATACGTCCAACACCATAGTTATGAATCATTAAATCATGTGCCCCTGTGACATATTCAAACGATAACAAACGTTCATAAATTTGATTCACTAATTCTTCATCAGGTGCTTCGCCTAGTAAAGGACTAATCGTTTCTTTGACTAATGAATACCCCGCATACAAAATAAAGCATGCTACTAATACCCCAGCATATCCGTCAATGGGGAACGTTGTAAAACGTGCCACTAAAAATGAAAGTAACACCGTACTTGAGGTAAATACATCCCCTAACGCATCAACAGAAGCGGCCTTTAAGGCTGTTGAATGAATCGTTTCTCCCATTTGTTTGTTAAATCGGCTCAGCCACAGTTTGACTAACACAGAAACTGCTAATAAAATAAAAGAAATCCATTCAAACTTGATTTCACTTGGATTTAAAATACGATTAATCGACGATTGAATAAATTGTACGCCAACTAACATAACCATAAAAGCAACAATTAAAGCCGAAATATATTCAATACGCCCATGTCCATGTGGATGTTCCTTATCGGCTGGACGATTCGCTAACTTAACTCCGACCATCGTAATAACAGATGAGGCCATGTCAGAGAAATTATTAAAGGCATCTGCCATCACCGCAATACTTCCTGCTAACATTCCAACGATAAATTTAATGATGAATAATAAGACATTGGCCACTACTCCGACCATGCCCGCCACATAAATATATCGTTCTCGAACCGTTTCATCTTGGACTTGATCACTATTTTTAATTAAGTGTTTCGTTAACCATTTAGTAAGCATCAACAACGACTCCATTCTATCACTTTACATTATTATCGTTATAATATCTTATCTTATTCCATACATTTTGGCTAGTATTTCAGTTAAAATTTGTAAGCACCTTAATCTTTTTTCCTCATCAACCGTTCAATCTTCTTATCCGCGCGATGAGGCATATAACAGGATTTTAACTAGTCATCATTAAATTCTTATCCATTCTACTCAAATTATTGCAAATGACTATACTTTATCATGCAGCTGATTGAGCTTGTTTGAGGTTCTTGTATTACTTATTCATGTTTACTTATCACAATCATTTTAACAATTCCCGCTACTGAACGTGAAACGAATAGTAGGATAGTAAGACCAAATCAAATGATTTAAAAGTAGTAATCTTGAGCCTCCGATCATGAAAGATTTGTTTCATTCTTATCTTCATAATGAAGGAATTTGAGTTAAAACGACTAATGACAAGTAAATCTTAATATTAAATAGGAATGAAACGAACAATTTGATATTCTTTTCGGTATGAATGTGACGATTCTCTTTCCGACTAGTATGTATGGAGTAGAAATCTATTCGAATTTAGAAATGACGTTCCGTATTTATGCATCCACACTATAAGTTTTAAAGTTAAATCAAATCTCTAGGAAATATTTCACACGATCTGGATAGATTTTTATCGTTTTTAAAGAACGTTGCTCTTGTCTACTCCTTTTATATGACCTTAGATTTCTTAACATGTTTCCCTCATCTACTGAATAAAGTATACCAAGAAACTAATACGGATGGAGAGGAGGAAAGGAGACACCTAATCGTCTCCTCAATTCATGATTAATTTTCAAATTGATTATGCTGAAGGAGCTCATCCTACCATTATGAGCGCCTTAATGCAAACAAATATGCTACAAACACCAGGGTATGGGACAGACTATTATTGTCAACAAGCAAAAGAATACATTCAAACATATCTCAATCCAACAAAGTGCGATATTCACTTTTTGATGGGTGGCACTCAAACCAATTTAACCTTTATTTCACACGTCCTAAGACCTTATGAAGCAGTTCTCTCTCCTTCAACCGGTCATATTGCCTTTAATGAAACAGGTTCAATTGAAGCCACGGGACACAAAGTCATCGAAATACCAAGTATTGATGGAAAAGTCACGCTTGAAGCATTACAAAAAATCGTTGCCGCTCATAACACGGTACACATGTTAAAACCTAAACTTCTTTATTTATCTAATCCAACTGAACTTGGAACCCTTTATTCTAAGCAAGAGTTAGAGAGGCTCTCTCATTTTTGTCAAGATCATCAACTTTATCTCTACTTAGATGGAGCTCGGCTAGGATCCGCTTTAACCGCTCCCTCTAATACGCTACAATTATCAGACTACGCTCATCTAACTGATGCCTTTTATATTGGTGGAACAAAAAATGGCGCTTTATTTGGCGAAGCACTCGTCATTTCAAATCCACTGCTTCAAGACTGCTTTCGATTTAGTATGAAGCAAAAAGGAGCACTTTTAGCCAAAGGACGTCTTCTTGGCATTCAATTTGCAGAACTTTTTCAAAATCAGCTTTATTTTAAAATTGGGCAAGAAGCAAATAGCATGGCACAATTATTAAAAGAAGGTTTAAGCACACTTAATTTTCCATTTCTCGTCGATAGTGATACTAATCAACTCTTTCCGATTTTTCCAAATTCTTTAATTGACTATCTTCATCAACGATTTACGTTTTTAGTCTGGGATACCTATGACGAGTCTCACTCGATCATTCGACTCATTACGTCATTCTCTACGACTCGTCAAGATATTTATGAGTTTCTAAGTTCAATTATTCAATTTCAAGAAAAGGATGCCCTTCAACGATGAAGAGCATCCTTTTTAATCATGTCCAAGGCAACCTATCCGATATAAAAACCAAACGACAAATAAAATAATGACTAAAACTCCTGCAAAAGTACTCCCCTTATACCAACTACCATTTGCATTCGTCGTTTGCTCATTCTGGTTACTTAATTGATTATTCAATTGAGACGTCTCAGATAAAGACTCATCCTCATCAACAAGATCTTCTTCAAGACTTGGCGTATTTATTAACATTCAATTCTGCAACAGATGATACTGCTGCCTTCCTCCTTTCAATCATCTAGCTCATCATGGACGAATATATTTGTTTGAGTCTCTATAGTATATTCGCATCCTTTCTTTCAGGTGGCAGATTATCTATTCTTTTTAATAAGAATCAATGAGCTCAAAAGAAAAAGACACCTTGGTGTCTTTTACCTTTATTTTCTAGCGCAATTACTCGCTTCTCCACGTAAAATTTCTAATCCATGGCGAAGTGAAGGAATAATATACTCTAAATTTTCTCGAACTGCTTTCGGGCTTCCTGGCAGATTAATAATTAATGAATTTTGACGAATACCCGATACTCCACGTGATAGCATGGCACGTGGAGTAATTTGTAAGCTATGATAACGCATCGCTTCACTAATTCCTTGAACTTCTTTTTCAATGACTGCTTTTGTCGCTTCAGGGGTATTATCTCGTTTAGACAATCCTGTTCCACCTGTCGTTAAAACTAAACTAATATTTTGATCACAAACACGAATTAAGCTATTTTTAATTCCTTCAAAGTCGTCACTAATTAATTCATAGTGAACCACTGCATAATCATTGGCCTCTAAAATTTCTTTGATGACTGCTCCACTTTCATCTACTTTTTCAGTTGACTGTGAACGTGAATCAGACATGGTAATAATAGCTGCTTGAATTTTATTCATATCCATATGATTTTAAAACCTCTTGACCGGCATCTGATAAAATATACTCATATAATTGCTCGGCTTCTTTCTTCACTTCATTTTGTTTAATGATTCCCATGTAGTATTCGCTAATCACATCATACTCATTCGGAAGATAAATGACAGTTACTTGATCGTTAACGTCTGGTGTTAAATCCGTTTGATAAACAAAAGCCGCATCGCCTTCATTTAAGGTGATTTTCATCAACACTTGGCGAACATTTTCTTCACGTGATACAATATTTTGATCAATGGCTGCTTTAAATCCTGGTTGATTCTCATCAATTGAATCAATAATCGATGCCGCATATTGACCAATTGGGACCGATTCATTAGCAAGTACCACTTGAAGATTTGGTTTAGCTAAATCATAAACACTTTGAACTTGATCATTATTTGTCACAATAACGACACGATTCGTTGCAAATAATGAACCCACTTCAATTTTTCCTAACTGCACAAGTTCATCATATTGTTTAAAATTCGCTGATAAAAATAAATCCACATCAAATCCTTCAACGATTTGTGTTTTTAGAACATTCGATCCGCCAAAATTCAATTGAACCTTCACATTAGGATAGAGTTCCATGAAATCAGCTGCAATTTCTTGCATTGCTTCTTGTAATGAAGAAGCCGCTGAGACAGTGAGTTCAACGGTTGGTTCTTGCTTTTGACTACATCCGACTAATAAACAACCGATTAATAAGCTTAACCACCATTTTTTCATTGTTAAAATCTCTCGCTTTCTACTCGACTGGTAACTCATACGTCATCTCATCGCCTACTCGGATAACGCCACCTTTTAATACACGAGTGAACACTCCATTTTTAGGCATGATACATTCTCCCATTTTATAATAAATTAAACAATGATGATGACATTCTTTACCGATTTGAGTTAACTCTAACTCTACATCATTACATTTAAAAATAGTTCCAATTGGAAGTGACGTAAAATCAATGCCTTCGACAACTAAATTTTCACCAAACGCTCCATCCTTAACTTCGGCCCCGCGTGAATTGAAATCAGCAATTTTTTCATAAGCTAATAACGAAACTTGTCGATGCCATTTTCCTGCATGCGCATCATTTTCAATTCCAAAATTCTCAATAAATGTTGCTTCTTCAATAAATGATTTTTGTGTTCCTTTTTTTTCACTAATACAAATTGCATGTACTTTTCCCATGTTATCCTCCTATTTGAACCATCATTCGTTGGTCAACTTCTTCTTCATTTAATACTTCATTAAACTGGTGTTGCTTTGGTTTCTTTTGTAAACTTTCTAAAATTGCTTCCTTTAAATTGCCTGTGGCAATATGAGCTTTTAAATCGATTCCTTTTTTAAAGTGAAGGCACGTTTTTAAATATCCTTCACTCGTTACGCGAACTCGATTACATGTTGAACAGAAACGATGACTCATCGCTGAAATAAAGCCAACTTTTCCTAAAAATCCTTCAATCTCATAGTAATGAGCTGGCCCATTTCCTAGTTTCCCTTCAAATGGTTTAACGCCTTCATAATGCTTACTTAATAAATCAAGGACCTCATCTTCGGAAATCGGTGTTAAATTCTTTGCATAACCGATCGGCATTAATTCAATAAAACGAACATGTACACGAGTTTGATGAGCTAGTTCGACTAAATCTAAAATCTCATCCCCATTAATCTCCTTAATCAGGACACAGTTTAATTTAACTTTAGGAATAGAACTCTTAATCGCACACTGAATTCCTCGCATGACGATATCAAATTGATTTCGACGCGTCATGAGTGCATACTGAGCAGGTTTTAATGTATCTAAACTAATATTGATACTATCAAGCCCAGCTTGCTCTAAATCATCGATCATTTTTTCGAGTAAGACACCATTTGTTGTAATACTTACTTCCTGTATTCCAGCCATTTTCTTAATGCTTGCAATCAGTTCAATAATATCTTTACGAACAAGCGGTTCTCCACCTGTAATCTTAACTTTAGTCACGCCTAATTCTTCAAACGCTTTAACAATCTTTAAAATCTCTTCGGTGCTCAGTAACTTCTCATGATGCATAAAGTCGACTTCTTCACCTGGCATACAATACGTACATCTTAAATTACAACGATCCGTAATTGAGATGCGGACATAATCAATTTTTCGTTGATATTGATCTCGCATTTTTTCCACCTAGAACCTTTCTATCAATCACATCCATGATTTGATCGATATCATCTAATGAGACGACATCAACACTTTCATGCGTTAAATTTGTGTTGGTTGCAATAGCTAGTAATGTGTTGGGATCACAGACAATCTCATTCGATCGTCCTTCTCTAACGACCTCTATTTTAGGATAAGACGAATGTTTCATTCCCTCCATAATGATGACATCTAAATCAGACAAGTAGGAGATTAATAACTCTAAATCAATCACAGACCAATCTTTCATGACAGCATATTTGGTTTTTGAATAAATAATCGTTCCCGTACTCCCTGCCAATCGATGTTTATGCGTATCAGTATTTTCAACATCGATTTCAAATTCATGACCATCGTGTTTAATGACACCAACACGATAATTTCTATCTGTTAATTGTTTAATAATTTTCGTAATCAACGTGGTTTTCCCACTATTTTTAATCCCACTGACACAAAAGATGGCCGGTTCTTTTAATAAATCAAACTCCTCTTTTGTATTAACGTTCATGACGACAGATTCATCAAAACAACTGTATTCAAGAGAAATCACTTTAGTTTTCGCTCGATTAAGCAATTGCATTAATCGATGTTCCTTCTTCTCTATCATTTCTTCAATCATCGGCAGTAATGACTTTTTATAAATGGCACATAATGGATGTCGTTTGCCTCCCGCTTCAATCACATAACAATCATAATCAGAACTAATAAATTGTTGCATATATAAAATTAATTCGGTTGTTAGCTTTGGCATATCTGTTGCACAAACAAATAAATACTCCTGTTGGCAGACTTTCAGACACTCATATAAGCCAGAAAGTGGCCCAATATTTTCATAAACATCTTGAATCAGTGGATAGCCTAGTTTTTCATATGGTTCACGTTCTCGAACAGAAATAAGTAATTCATCAAAAGGTTTTAATTGAGTTATCATTCGTTCGATAAACGTTTGATTTTGATACATTAAAAATGATTTATTTTCACCATTCATCCGACGGCTTTGCCCACCGACTAGAATAGCTGTACTTAAGTTAATCACAATGACCCTCCAAAAAAATAAATTGATGAATCTTAACGTTAAGCTGTTGATGAAGATGAAGTTGATGCTTTGCTGCTTCAAGCGGTGAGAGTTTCATCAATAAAGGATGATGAAGTCCATTAAGTCTTAAATAAATGGTCACGGATGTCAAATCATCGATCACTTTTTCTACGTGTGCAGGTAACCCCTCCTCATGAATACTGACATGAGTCGCTTTAATCCCAATAGACTTCACTTGAACATTTGAAACATCAACTTCAAATAATCGTTCATCAATCTTCAACTGCCCATCTTCACTAGACGCTTTGAAAATATTTTCAATTCCAATAAAGCGGGCAGTTTTAATGTTAATCGGGAAATGAAACATCTGTTTCTTCGTCCCTTGTTCAATTAGTTTTCCATTCTCAATAAATAACACGTGATCACTTAATTGATAAGCTTCATGTAAATCATGAGTCACAAATAAGATCGGAATATTTAATTCTTTTTTTAATGTCTGTAAATAATCTCTTAGTTTTAATCTCAAATTTGGATCGAGCGCGCTAAATCCTTCATCAATGAGTAACAACTCTGGTTCACTCATCAATGTTCGAACGATTGAAACACGTTGAGCTTCTCCACCGGAAAGTTCACGAACTCGCTTATTAAGATGTGGACGTAACTCAAAGATATCGAGATAGTCTTCAAGTTTTTTCTCATCGAGGGGCACTCGACTATACGTCAGATTTTCCCAAACACTTAAATGGGAAAACAGCTGAGCCTTTTGTTGAATATACCCAAACTTTCGCTCATGAACCGGGATAAACGTCCCTGTCTGAATATCCTGATACGTCACCGTATCACTTTTTATTTGAACATTTTTTCCATGAATAACACCTGTGATTAAATTTAAAAGACTAGATTTTCCTGATCCGCTTTTTCCAATAAGTGTTGTAATTTCTCCCGCTTTTAATTCAAATTCCGCCTCTATTGTTAAAGTGTCATGAATCAAATGATTAATAGAAATATGAAACATTAAGTATCACGCTCCTCACTTAAAAGATGCGTGCTCACTAAAACGAGTAAGGCAAGGATAAACATGAAAAATGAAATGAATAATGCATTATTCATATTTGATTCCATCGCTGAATAAATGGCAAGTGGTAAAGTTTGCGTCACTCCTTTTAAATTTCCAGCAAACATAATCGTTGCTCCAAACTCAGATAGACCTCGTGTCCAAGACATCAATAACGAAACAATGAGTCCTTTTTTAGCAAGAGGAAATGTGATGCGTTTAAACACTTGAAGCGGGGAATCTCCAAGAATGCGTGCGGTCGTTTCTAACTGCTCATCCACCTCCGAAAAGGCGACACTAACCCCTTTAATAAAAACAGGTAATGATACAAAGATAAATGTCAAAATAACAGCGAATGAAGAGAAACTTGTTTTGATCCCCATCGCTAACAGATAGCGTCCGATAAACCCATGACTTCCATAGGTCAAAAGCAGTAATAATCCGATGACGGCGGGAGGTAAAACCATCGGCAGATTAAACAAAGTATCAAAAAAAATTTTATATTTAAAGGAATGTCTAGCGATATAATAACCCGTTGGAAGTCCAAGAAGGATGACAATGAGCATCGCAATCAGACTACATTTCATGCTCACCCATAGACTCGAACTAATCACATGCCAATCCAACGCATTAAATTCAATAAGACGTCCTCTTGTAATAAATGCTAAAAACGGTAGAACTGTAAAAGTCAACGTGAAAACATAGTTAAGGCGTAACCATTTATGATCTTTCTTCATTGACGAAGACACCACTTTTACCACCTGATTTATAACATAAACGAATATCTGTTAACTCCATTTTTTTATCAATGGCTTTACACATATCATAAATCGTTAATAAAGCGATATTAACCCCGGTTAAAGCTTCCATCTCAACGCCTGTTTTTTGATCCACTTTCACCGTACAGCTCGCTTCAATATAACTTTCTGCTTCATTAATTTCAAAATCAATGGCACATTTACTAATAAATAATGGATGACATAAAGGAATGAGTTCAGATGTTTTCTTAACAGCCATGATCCCAGCAATTCGAGCAATTCCAAGAACGTCTCCTTTTTCAATCTCATTATTTTTAATGCGATCGATAATCTCCTGACTCACAACAATTTTTCCTTTCGCAACGGCTTCTCGTTGTGTCGCCACTTTATCTGTGACATCGACCATAATGGCATGCCCTTCTTCGTTAAAATGTGTTAATTTATCGCTCATCCTATGACCTCCATTTATTTAAAGTAAAACGACTTCAACCGTTTCATTTTCTGCTAATCCAGCATTTCCAGCTTCAATATCAATGAAACAATTACATCCTAACATGCTCGATAAAACCGATGAAGCATGTTCTCCTGTTGGAATACTAACAACGCCATCCTCATAATAAGCTCGAATAAAGCGACGTTGTTTGCTTCCTTTATTAAATGTCCCTTTAAATCGTGCCTGTTTTCTCACACAAGTATACGTATTCGTATGCATAGCTTGTGAAAGGATTGGACGGAATAATAATTCAAAAGTTGTAAGAGCGGCAAATGGATTTCCTGATAGCCCTAAAATTAATTTATCTTGATAAAGACTTGCAAGAACTGGCGTTCCTGGACGCATATTAATTCGCCAAAATAAACGATTGGCCTCCAGCTGTGAAATCACTTCATGCATAATATCTTTTTTACCCACTGAAACGCCACCTGTTGTAATCACTAAATCAACGTTTTTCATTTGTTCTTTAATAAAGCTTGCAACGGCAGTTGGATCGTCACTAATTTTTTTAGAGAAAACAACTTCAACATTTAACTCCTTTAAACGTGACGTTAAGACAAATCGATTACTATCATAAATTTGTCCCGGTTTTAACGCCTCAGGTGCCTCGGCTAATTCACTGCCACTACTAATCAATCCGACCTTAATTGGGGCTAATACCTCCACTTTCTCCATTCCTAAACTAGCTAAAATTCCTAGATGAATCGGCGTTAAAACGGTTCCTGCTTGAAGCATTAACTGGCCTTGTTTAATATCTTCTCCAATCGCACTATAATTCATAAATGGCTTCACACTCGCGTAAAGCTCAACGACTTCATCTCCGTAATTTGTATCCTCTTGACGAATGACTGCATCAAAACCATCTGGAATATAA
The DNA here is from genome assembly GCF_025594975.1 of Turicibacter sp. T129. Lineage (NCBI taxonomy): Bacteria > Bacillati > Bacillota > Erysipelotrichia > Erysipelotrichales > Turicibacteraceae > Turicibacter > Turicibacter sp. T129. The sequence goes on from NZ_JAMQUU010000040.1 coordinate 16,733, forward strand.
GAACCGGTCATGACACGAACCGCTTGATTCGATTCTGCTTTTAACTGAGCATAATCTCCTGCCATGAGTTGCTTGATGACTTGCAACTTAATAGGCGTTTCATGACTTGCACCTGCAGTTTCTGAAGCTTTTACCGCATATCCATCCATTGCTGAACGATTAAAAGATGGCACATTAATAGGGGCATATACATCATGAGCTAATACTTGGTTTAACGCCTCGAATACAGATACAGTCTTTGTTTTCGTTTGTTTTTTAGTCTGCTGAACTAATAATTCAATCGCTTGTTCTAATGTAATTCGTTCCATTTTAGCTACCCTTTCCAAATTCACAGTGTGGGAACGTACAAACTGGACATTTTAAGCAAAGTCCACCATGTCCTAATGCTGCGATTTCTTTCTTTGTAATCGTATCTTTTGCTAAAATACGAGGGAACATTAAATCAAAACTTGTCGCCTTCGCATACATGACACAACCTGGTAATCCAACGATTGGTGTTCCATCTTCAAAATATCCAAGTAAGAACATTGCTCCCGGTAATACAGGTGCACCATATGTTAAAATTTCTGCTCCTGATGCTTTAATGGCTCCTGGTGTTAAATCATCAGGGTCCACACTCATTCCACCTGTACAAATGATAAGCTCCATTCCTAAGTCACGACATTCTGAAATGGCAGCTTGAATTTTTTCAATATCATCATTCACAATGATATGATGATTAATCTCTAAATTATATTTCGCTAATTTATTTTTAATCACAGGTGTAAACGTATCTTTAATACGTCCATAATAAACTTCATTTCCTGTTGTAATGACTCCGACTTTGAAATGATGGAATGGCTTAATTTCAAGAAGTGGCTGTTCATTATGAATCGCTTTTACCTGTTCTAACTTATCCTTGTGAATCATGAGGGGAATAATTCGCGTTCCCGCTAATTTGTCATTTGCCTTAATCACGGTGTTATTATGACGTGTGGCAATAATGATTTCACCGATTTCGTTAATCTGTTGTAAGCGATCGATATCAACTTTTAAAAGTCCACCTTCTGTCGCAATGACTTCAATTTTTCCTTCTTTAACTTCTGTTGGTTTCATGTAGTCATTTTTACAAACGTTATATAAAATATCTGCCGCATCATTTTCATGAAGCATCGATTCATCCGCTTCATAAATATACAGATGGTCTTTCCCTACAGATAACAAGACTTCAATATCTTCTTCACGAACAACATGACCTTTTTTAAAAACCGGTCCATCTTTAACATCTTTAATAATTTGCGTAATATCATGACATAAAACATGACCTACAGCATCAATTGTTTTAATTTTTTTCATATTATCCTCCAATCGTTAATTTAAAAAAGTCAATTTGCGCATGATAAAAAGGCAAATTGACTTAACAATTTTAAATTAACTTCACCTTTTCAAATGTGGAAGGCTGATTGATTTCTCGCTCAACCCTGTAAGTCATCTAAAGACTTAGGCTCAATACCGTAGAGACACTCCTTAGGTATTTTTGCTCGGTTACTTTGGGTTATTTAGTTTTGTTTTTGATATGAACGAACTAACAGTCGAACAAAGTTATAAGCAACAAATCCAATAATAATCGTTGTCGCGTATAACTGGATTCCTGAAACTTCTTTCACAAATAATCCGAATACTTCAAATCCTTGTGCTGTTAAATATCCAGCCATTTTGGTTGATGCAACGACACCAATCGCTAATGGGAATGTTAACGCTGCAAAACCAGGATGGAATTCAAACTTAAAGAATTTAGGAATATTAATTAGTATGAAGATTAATGTCGCAAATATAGCTGCATATAATCCATAAACCACGATTGCATTTGGAGTAGCAAAGGCATTTAAGTAAGCAACTAAACATAAGCTACTTGGCGCTAATAAAATTGCTGCTGTTTGAGTTAATGGTGCTGGTAATGGACGACGAATCATGCGAACGATCATGAATGGAATAATCATTAGGAAAACAATGATTCCATAAATAGCAATAATTTTTAATAAGCCTGGCATATTCATCCCTGTTCCGACTACCGCAGAAACTAAGAATCCATTATAAGTGACAAACCATGTTGGAACAAATGTGTCTTTATTTACACCTTTGATCACATTTCGATACGTGAAAATTAAAATATGAATGAAATGTAATACAACACCTGTTAACCAGATTCCTTTACCGATAGCAGGAGAATAAGTAAAGATATAACTCCCTAAAATCATCGTTAACATCGTAAATGTCGCATATAAACTTGCTGGAACAACATTTGCATATTCTTTTTTAAATGTTTGGAAATGAACAGTTAGTTTTAAGAACGCTGCTGCCCATACTAAAATTCCTACAAACATCGTAATATGTTTAATCCCTGAATATCCTAATGAGGCATACATATTAGAAAGGGTTGCTAACCCTACCATCGTTGCAATTGCTCCAACCGGTAAGTTAGCAATCTTTTGTAATAAAGTTTTCATCAGTAAAATTCTCTCCTCGTGTCAATTAATCATTGTATGTAAATTGGCAGTTATCTGTTAAGTGGAAGAAATCCGAATAATCGATTTTAAAGATTGATTTTTCAACCTTATCAATATTAATCTTTTCTCTAATTAACTGCGTTAATACACCACTATATGATAAGTCTCCTTGAATAAGAGCTCCATAAATGACACCGTCTTTATGAATAATTTTTTTATAGTTTCCTTGCCCGTCTTCTTCAATGTCAACTTTATAAGTTTCATCAGCTGGTTCTGGTGTTCCAAGTGACATGGTTGGAATATGTAAGAAATTCATGGTTGATTTACTTGCAAAGAAATCAGTTAATTCACGTTTATGTCCACACATATTTGTTGCTGCGATAATGGCTTCTTTTACAGCAGCTGGCCAAATTGGATTACGTCCTGAAATATCTCCTGCACCGTAAACAGATTCATCACTTGTGCGTCCATACTCATCAAAGATTAATCCGAAACGATCGCATTCAATGCCACTATCTTGTAAGAAAGCAACATTTGAACGAACACCTGTTGCGACGATTAAGAAATCACAGTCAATAATTAATCCATTCGATAAAGCTAATGCTTTGACAGCCCCTGTTTCATCCATGATCACTTCTTGAACGGCTGTATCATAATATTGCGTTACTCCCTCATTTGTAAACGCATCTTGATATGTTTTAGCTGCACGTTTATCTAACTGAATTGATAACATATGTCCTTTGAACTCAACTAATGTTAAATTCTTTCCATAATGTAATAATCCCGTTAAAGCATCAATTCCAACAAGTCCTGCTCCCATCACGACGATGTTTTTTGCATATTGAGCTTTTTCTTTAATTTCAATCGCATCATCTAAGTTTCTTAATCCAAAGACATTTTTTGCATCATTTAAGTTTTTAACTGGTGGGAAGAAGGTTGATGCACCTGTTGCTAATAAGACTTTGTCATATGACACCGTACGTCCATCAGATAAAATTAATTCTTTTTGTTTTGGTTCGATTTTTTCAACCCCAACCCCTTTAATCCAGTTAATATTATTTTTTTCAATAAATCCATCTTCTACGAATTCTAACGCTTTAATATCGCGAATTCCTTCTAAGTAATGATGTAAAATACAACGTGAATAAATATGCTCGTCCTTTGAAATTAAGGTAATATTTGCATCCGGTTCTAGTTGACGAATATATTTAACTCCATTGACTCCTGCTGCTGAGGCACCTACAACTACATAATTCATCTTACTTTACCTCCTCAAGTGTAATAGCTTCCATTGGGCAGTTCGCCACACATTGTGGGGTTTTTGCATCATGTGATGTACACATATCACATTTCATAATATATTTTTGTTTTAAGCGATCTGCTTTTAAAACCCCATAAGGACATGCCATGATACACATATAGCAACTTGCACAACGTGTTCCATCATATTGAACATAACCAGTTTCTTGATCTTTAGACATTGCACCTGTCATACATGTATAAACACATTCAGGTAAATCACAATGACGACAGAAAATTGGTGAATTTTTTCCTTCGCTATCAACAACTACACGGTTTCTTGAATCACAGCTTTCGTGAGACACGACACAAGCTGTGACACAAGTTAAACAACTAATACATTTACTTCTATCAATCTTAATACGTTTCATATTAAGCCCCTTTCACTTTATTAATTTGTACTGGTGTACTCTTATATGAAGGTTCTTTTGAATATGGATCATAAACAGATGGTGTTAACGCATTTGTCTCTATATAGTGAATTGGAGCAAATAATTCGTTGTAAGCCACTGTATCTGAAACCATCGCCATGAAACGACGTGTCACACCATTAATTGATGTAATTTCAATCATTTCTTGATGCTTAATTCCTAAATCTTTCGCTAACTCTTCATTGATGTGAACATATGCAACGTGTGAAACTGCATCATTAACAAAAGCAATTTCACGTGTACGTGTTTGTGTATGCCATTGACCGACTGTTCCACGTCCTGTATTGAAAACATATGGGAATTCTTCAGTTAATTGTAATGGATTGTCTGTAACAGCTTCAAACATAAATTGAGCTTTTTTACTTGGTGTATAGAATTGTCCATCTTCAAATAAACGGCGCTCATTTTCCGTTAAAGTGTCCCCTTCTTTAAATGGCCATTGAATTCCTTTTGAATCCACTAAAGCATTATAATCAACACCTGTAATATCACATGGCATTCCTTTTGAACATTTTTTCATTTTTTCAAAGACTTCTTGAGGTGTTTTCCATCCATCAAGTAAGTCCCCCATTCCAAGGGCTTTACCAACATTTAAAATAACATTGAAATCAGTCATTTCATTTTCTTCCATTAATAAAGCCGGGCGTACAGCAGATAAACGACGTTCCGTATTGATTAATGTTCCTTCTTTTTTCGTTCCAGGAACAACTGGGAAGAAGATACTACAATCTTGTGAGCTATCTGTATCATCATAAATATCTTGAACGATGAATAAATCTAATTTATCCATTGCTTCTTTAAATGTTTCATTATTAATCCATGAGTGACGTGGATTTGTACAAAGAACCCATAATGCTTTAATTTCTCCAGCATTAATTTTTTCGATAATCGCATTGTATGGTAACGTTGGTTTAGATGGTAACCATGATTCATCGATTCCTAATGCTTCTGCTACTGCTTGACGACGAACTGGATTATCATAATCTCCCCCACCATATAAACCAGCTGTATTACTGAATAAACGTGATCCCATGGCATTACTTTGACCAGTAATTGAGTTGGCTCCCGTACCAGGACGTCCCATATTTCCTGTCATTAAAGCAATATTGATAATGGCTTGCGCATTACGCACCGCTTCATATCCTTGGTTAATTCCCATTGTCCACCAAAGTGAAACTGCTTTCCCTTCATGAATCATTGTTGCTAATTCTAATACTTGTTCAGCTGTTAAGTTTGTTTTCTCTTCAACTTTATCTAATGTAAAGTCTTTAACAAATGTTTTGAATTCTTCAAACTTTTCTGTATGGTTTTCAATGTATGCTGCATCAATCCAATTTTTTTCGATTAATACGTTAGCTAATGTATACATTAATGTTAAATCAGACTTTGCTTTTAAGCGATAGAAATGATCGGCACGTTTTGCTGTTTCTGTATAACGTGGATCAATAACAATCACTTTTTTACCTTCAATTTTGTTCGCTTTAATACGTCCCCAAAGAATTGGATGAGCAACGACTGGATTTGCTCCGATTAAAATGATTGTATCTGATAATTCTAAATCATTTAATGTATATGGTGGTGCGTCAAATCCAAAACTTTGTTTATGTGCTACAACACTCGTCGCCATACATAAGCGTGTATTTCCATCTACGTTAGCTTTTAAGAAGTTACGCATGACATGTCCGTATAACGCCATTTCTTCTAGCGTTAATTGTCCGGTACTGATTCCGGCAATACTTTCTGGACCATATTGTTCATGGATTTCTTTTAATTTATTGGCAGTGTAAGTAAAAGCTTCATTCCATGAAACATGTTCAAATGTTCCATCTTCTTTTTTAATACGTGGTAATGGATTTGCTTTATAAACTGAGTGCTGTTTATCTAAATTTAATCCTTTAATACATGAGAATCCATTATTAACTGGATAGCCTTTTGTCGGAATGACTTTTACAATTTTGTTCTCTTCTACCATGTAATCGATATTACAAGCTAATGAACAATAATTACATGTCGACTGTACTTTTTTCATAAGTATCTCCTTTCAATAGTAGCGCATAAACTTGATGAATCTAAAGTGCTTCCTAAATTAACTAATTTAAATTAATTTTGAACGTAGCGAATCCCACTCCAGTAAATATTATGCTTAACAATCGCATCTTCACCTAAGTTAACATCTTCAAGCACCCATTTTTTAAACTCCATGAATCCTGTACGATCCACGATATAACCAATGTGTTCTTTTCCACCAGGTGCATCTTTTGCGATATACTCTGTTACATACTTATATGTATTTTGGATAATTTTAACGATGCTATCCTCATCTACCCAAACAATAAAGTCTTCTGCTAAACGTGGATTTTTCTTACCTGTACGTCCCATAATAGCTAAACGATAGTACTTTTCTTTGCTACGCGTCCATGCTGCTGTTGGGCAGTTAATCACACATTCTCCACATCCGATACATTTTGAATGATCACGTTCAACTTTATAGTTCACAAATGATAAAGCACCTGTTGCTTTTTTCTTACAAGCACGAACACAAGCCCCACACGAAACACAACGATCTTTGTCATACTGAGGCTTAGTCATCCCAATAATTCCAAAGTCATGCATACGTGCTTTAATACAGTCATTAGGGCATCCTGTTACAGCAATTTTAAAGTGTAAATCATTAGGAAAAACTGCTTTTTCAATACGTTTTGCAAAGTTTGTCGTATTATAGTTTGCAAAAGGACACACATTATTACCAATACAAGCTGATACATTTCGTGTTCCAGCTGCTGTATATCCTTTTCCAGGAATCTCTTGATTAATATCTAGCCCTTCGATGATTGGCTGTAATAATTCATTGACTTTCGGAATGTCTTCAAATTTAATACCAGGGATTTCAAATCCTTGACGTGTGGTAAGGTGAACAGCACCATTTCCATACGTATTAGCAATTTCATAAATTTTTAATAAATATTCAGCTTGAAGCGCTCCACCTGGAACCCTAACACGAGAAGCTGTAATCCCACGATGCTTCGTTACACGAAACGCATTTTTCTTTAAAAGCTTAGTATTCACATCCATGCTGACACCCTCCTTAGTCAATTAAATCTTTCCCTTTAGTGTAATTAAATACTGGACCTTCTAGGCAAATGTAAGTGTCATCAATTTTACAGTGACCACATTTTCCAATTCCACAGCACATTTTACGTTCTTGCGAAATCCAAATATTTTGTTCAGCAATTCCACGTTTTAAGAACTCTTGGACAGTAAAATGCATCATCATTGGAGGTCCAACGACAATGACCTGAACATCATCTAAGTTTTTAATCGGTAAGTCTGGAATAAATTTTGTAACTAATCCAACATGTCCTTCATAACCTTCTTCTGCTTTATCAACCGTTAGAATGACTTCTGATGTTTCGCGCCATTTAGCTAAATCGGCTTTGAATAATACATCTTCTGGTGATTTGAATCCTGTGATTAATGTAAATCCATTTGATCGACTAGCATCTGTTGCGAAATAATCAACCACACCACGAACTGGAGATAATCCCGTTCCTCCAGCTACGACAATTAATTCTTTTCCTTCATAGTTCGCCACATCAAAACCATTTCCATATGGTCCTCGTAAGAATAAATGTTGTCCTTTATAGTGATTAAAGATTTCATTTGTTACTTTTCCAACTTTACGTATTGTTAAATCAACATAGTCTTCACCAATGCCACTTACTGAAATTGGCGCTTCACCGTATTTTGGAAGTGAAACTTCAAAAAATTGACCAGGTTTAACCTCACCTTGATAAGCCATACGGAATGTAAACTCGATTTCAGTATGCTGAATTACATCTTTGATTTCTGATAAAAACGGGATATACTCATTTACTGTCATTATTCCACCTCATCCATTGCTTTCCCTAGTTTGTTAATACAGTTAGAGAACGAAATATATTCTGGACAAACATCATCACAACGACCACAACCAACACACATATGATATCCATTACGTTTTTTGAAGTCGTAAATTTTATGCATCACTTTAAATCGCATACGTTGTCCTTTATTTTCACGGAACTTATGTCCACCAGCCATATCTGTATATCCATTTACTTGACATGATGCCCATACACGGCGTCGCTCTCCACATTTATGATTGTCTTGATAGAAAATGTCTTGCATCGTAAAGCATGTACACGTTGGACACACAAAATTACAACGTCCACAAGCAATACAACGCTCACTATACTCTTCCCACATGTCAGAATAGATAATTCGTAAATCTAATTTTTCAGGAATCTCAACATGAACTGGATTTTCTGTCACGAATTTTGGTGTGACTTCAGTCGTCTCCATCGCTTTAAGTTTTGCATCTGATAATAGTTCTTCGCATTTAATATCAAATGCCACTTGATCTTCTGCTAAATGAATATACGCCTCATAATGATCACACGTATTCGTTCCCATATCGACACAAAAACAGTTATTAAAGCTTTTTTCACATCCCATGACAACAAATTTTGCTTTCTCACGGAATTTTTTGTAATAAATATCTTCAAAACCATTGCGTAAATAAATCTCATCTAGACGACGAACTGCATGTAAATCACAACTACGTAAGAAGATTAAAAGATTTTGTTCATTCATTGACGCTTCTTTGACTTCTGTTTCTGTAAAGAAGAATAATGTTTGTGTAATTGGTAATAATACCTCTTTGTACGAAAAACTTGATTTTTCATTAAATTCAATTTCCTCAATACATTTGATTTCCCCGTAACGAACACGGTGCGTATCTGAGAAAGTTCCTTCTCCTTCATACTTCTTTGGTGCATAAATTACATACTTTTTTGCTAATTCTTCTAAAACTTCATTGAAATTAGCCCTTGCCATAATTAACCCCATAATAAAAGACCTCGCTTCTTAAGTTCTTTACTGTAACGAGGTCATTGTACTCTATTTCACAATTTTTTTCCGTGATAAAAATCACACAATGAGCGATTTTCATCACAAGTTGTGCATATTAGTGTACATTTATATATTTTTATGGTATGCACCTAAAGCTTCAATGGAGATAACTTTAATTTTTTTATTTTCATATTCAACTAAATTAGCGGCGATTAATTTTTTTAAAGCCCTTGAAACAGTTTCACGCTGTGCTCCTAATAATTGAGATAAATAAGAAACCGTTAAAGGTAAGTCAATTAAATAACCCTCATCAATTTGCACTCCATAATCTCGACATAAACGATATAACTTTGCGGCTAACTTTCGTTCCATCGCTATATTAGTTGGAGCATTTTTTAATTGCCGATATGTTCGTCTTAACTTCGAACAATATTGATTTATAACAGCTTGAGTTAAAGCAAGGTCATTCTCCATGATTTTAATAAATTTCTCTTTTGAACAAATAAGGATAGTAGAAGCTTCAAAACATTCACAGTCAATTGCGCATGGAAGTTGATTCCCTAGATTATCATTGAGCAAATGTCCTTTATCTAAGATAAAAATGACTCGTTTTTCTCCAACTTCACTCAGTTTATAAATCGATACCTTGCCACTTAAGACAATGAAAACTTGATCGATTAACTCTTTATCTCTAAAGATATAGCACCCTTTTTTATACTTAGCAACTCTCATACACTCTAATAATTCATCCATACTTTCCTGTTTAATACTCGAAAATAATTCGATATGACGTAATGTTTCCGCATTTACTACTTCCATATAACACTCCTTCTTAACCGCCTAATTCTGTTTAGGCCACCTTTAAATTTTTTACTCTTTCACTTCTATCATACAAATTCTTATCATAATTTAAAGTGTTTTTTTTTTCCATCCCCCTCACATCCATCTCATTCTTTCTAGTTTTACAATAAAAAAACTTACATTTTCTAACTCAAATGATTATTTAAAATTTAACATCTCACCCTATTCATTCTCTATCATTTAATCCTTTATTCTTTACCTCTTAAATATAAAAAGGCTATCTTTAGTTAAGCAAGTGCCTAACTAAAGATAGCTTTTTTAAATGATGACTTACATTTTAATATTCCTATAATAAAAAATTGTATTAACTAGTTTTCTACTCTATCTCCGCCGCTAAAATCCTTTCCTATAAAATAATGATTAAAGCTAAATAAGCAAAGAATGATAAAGTCGCAAGAATATGCCACTTGACACTTGGTTTTCCATTCTTTGTGATTAAATAACCCGTTCCGGCAATCGCTAACATTACGCACGAAAAACCAACATATTTAAGAAAACTATCTGTCCCAAACTTCATTGCTGTTTCATATAGCATTCCAAGGACAGATAAACTTCCTAACACCATATGTAAATTAATAATAAACCTCGTCTTTTTACCAAAAGCTTTTGGAATATAGTAAACTAATAACGCAGCAAAAAAACATCCATGTGATAACATTTTAATCTCTCCTTAGCTTAAACTTTTTTCTTTTTTAGAACCAGCGGGAATCGTTTCAATTCTAAACATAAAATAATAAAACTTCGCGATCACTAACACAATTAAGAAAATTCGCATATGTAAATTATCAACAAGAAAGAAAGGGAAACAAAGCATGATATCGGCAGTTAATAAGATGGTCCATTTTTGTTTTAGTGTCATTTGTCGATTTTGAACAAAGCTTTCTAAGTGCTTCTTATATAAATTTGTTGATTTAAACCAACAATCAAATCGATCTGATCCTTTGACAAAACAAACGGATGCTAATAATAAGAATGGTGTAGTTGGTAATATCGGTAAAATAACCCCTAATAACCCCAATCCCACACAAATTAAACCACATAATACTAATAATGCTTTTGTTATTTTTTTCATCTTAGCTCGCTCCCTTTCTTAATAAAACATGTGACGGAAAAATTCAATAGGTGAATAGATTAAGACACGTGGTCCAGAAAATCGCATCACATCTTTTACTTTTTGTTTCATGTCTTTTTTATAACAATGAATTGGACATTTCTGACAAGTTGTCTTTTCATCTCCAAACTTACAAAAACTTAAACGTTTATGAGCATAAGTTAATAATTCTTGACACTCATCACATAATCCATGTGATTTATGTTGATGTTTTTTATGACAATATAATTCAATCATTAATTTAATCACGCGTTTTTCACGTTCTACTCTTCCCTTAGCCATCTTATCCACTCCTATCAACGATAATCATTATCATTAATTGTCTAAAAATAGAGGACTAGGAGAGCCTAATCCTTACTATTTATTTTTGTAAAATTAATGTTTGATTTTCTAACTTATAGACTTGATCACAAATCGCTGTTGTCGATTTACGATGTGAAATCATAACAATCGTTTTATCCTTATTATAATCATTGATCGATTTTAGAATTGATCCTTCATTTAGTGCATCTAAATTACTTGTTGGCTCATCTAAGATTAAAACATCACCATCATGTAAAAAGGCACGTGCTAATCCTAAACGTTGCTTTTCGCCTGAAGACACCATTCCTCCAAGCTCTCCAACTTTTGTTTCATATCCATTTGGTAAAGTTTCAATAAATTCATGAATGGATGCTTTTTTCGCTGCTTCAATGACTTCTTCTAATGTCGCATCGGCTTTTCCAATTTTAATATTGTTTGCAATCGTATCATTGAATAAATAAGTTTCTTGACTAACCAATGTTTGTTTTGTGCGAAGTGAAGCTGTTGGAATCTCTGAAATATTTGTGCCATCGATTTCAACGCATCCTTTTTCAACATCAAAATAACGCATTAATAATTTTATGAACGTACTTTTCCCAATTCCACTTGGCCCAATTAACGCTAGCTTATCTCCTTTTTTAATCGAAACAGAAGCTTCATTAAAAATCGGAGTTTTTCCATTTGGATAAGTAAACGTCACTTGATCAAAGGCTAACTCATTCATTTCAACTGTTGCCATTCCTTCAACTTCAGTGACTTGTGGCTCTTCATCTAATAAATCAAATAATCGCTGTGCACATGCAAACGTATGAGCTAACGTATTTGATAAGTTACTTAATGCGACAACCGGTCCAAATGATGAAGCAATAATAACTAATGCCACTAAAACTAATGTTAAGCTTAATTGTCCCGTTGTATAGAAATAGAACCCCATTCCAACGAAAACTAACATCGCTGAAGTAATGATAACCCCTGTTAATCCAGTTACAAATCCTTCATGATCTTTAATTTTTCGAACACTTTTATTTAACTGATTTGATTGCTCATTTAAGGCAGCTAAACGCTCTTGTCCTTGATTAAATAATAAGATTTCTTTTAAGCCACGTAATGAATCTAAAATATATTGATTACTGCTTGCAAATGCTTGACGATAGTTGACCCCTGCCGTCTTCACAAGTATTGATGATACGTAAGGTACGATAACTCCAACTAAAATAAAATATGCAGCAGCAACAAATCCGTAAGCAGGATGAATGAAATATAAAATGATTGCAATCATACTATTTGTTAATAAAGCAATTGCGATCGGTGCGATCGTATGCGCGTAGAATACTTCTAATAATTCAATATCTGAAGTAATTAATGAAATTAAATTCCCTTTATCTTTTCCTTCTAATTTCGCCGGTGCTAACGTACGAAGTTTCGTAAAGATTTTATCTCGTAACAGATATAAAATTTTAAAGGCTATGTAATGTCCTGATAATTGTTCAGCATAACGTAATAGCCCACGGCTCACGGCACAAACCACCATAATAATAATGGCTGCTTGGAACGTAACGATGGTTGGTCCTTCTACAATTGTTCCAAGCGCAACAGCAGCAAAACTAGCAATGGCAATTGCTGCTAAGAATCCTAGAACTCCCATCGTAATCGTGATTAACATCACGAAAATTAATGGTTTCAATTCTAAGATTAATCGCTTCATAATACTAAATCCAGATTGACGTTGCATTATCTCACCTCTCTAATGCTCTCTAATTGTTGTTGTTCAGATACCATGTGTGCATATACTCCATCTTGACTCATTAAAGCTTCGTGTGTACCTGACTCAACTAATTCTCCTAATTTAAAGACATGAATCATTTTCGCACGTTTCACGCTTGATAAACGATGCGAAATAACCATGATTGTTTTTGTTTCAGATAAATCATAAATTGCATCCCAAATTGCTTCTTCACTTTCAACATCAATATTTGATGTCGCTTCATCGAAGATAATCGCTTGACGATTCGCTAAAATAACACGTGCTAACGCTAAACGTTGCTTTTGTCCACCTGATAAGGAGCTTCCGTTTTCAGCTACTTCTGTTTCTAATCCATTTGGTAAACTAGTTACAAATTCATATAAACGCGCTGTTTTTAATGCCTGTTCAATCTCTTCCATTGTTGCAGCTGGGTTGGCCATTAATAAATTATCACGAAGTGTTCCTTTGAAGATGTGACTATGAGCTGATACTAATGAAACGTGACGATATAACTCCTCAGGTGCAATGTCAGATAAGCGAACTCCATTTAAAGTAATCTGCCCATGATTCACTTTCTTTTGCGCCAATAACAAAGCGGCCATTGTACTCTTACCACTTCCACTCTCTCCAACAATAGCAGTTAAACCACCCGGTGTTAAGTCCAATGAAATATCTTTTAAGACTTGACGTTGGCCATCATAACTAAAGTTTACATTTTCAACTTTAATATTTAACTGATCGCTAGCCGGAATCACTTTTGGAGACTGAACCACTTCTTCTTCTGTATCCAATAAAGCAAAAATACGATCTGAAGCCGCCATCCCATTCATCGCAATATGGAAATATGAACCTAATAAACGAAGTGGGATAAAGAATTCTGATGATAATAAGATAATCACAATTAAATCTCCAACTTGAAGATTTCCATTTTTAAATTGATAAAGAGCAACAATTGTTCCAAGTGCTGATCCACCAAATGCAATTAAATCCATAATATTAATTGAATTTAATTGCATACTTAAAACTTTCATCGTAATACGACGGAAAGCTTCGGCCTCTTCATTCATTTCAATATGTTTTTGATCATCCTGACCATAAACTTTTAACGTTGTTAAACCTTGTAAATTTTCTAAGAATGTATCTCCTAAATTAGCGTAGTTATTCCAATACTCTTTTAAAATACGTTTTGCTACTTTCATAATGGCAATAATCGATACGGGAATTAGTGGGACACATAACATAAAGACTAACGCCGCTTCCCATGAAATAAACGAAATAACAACAAATAGTGTTAAAGGTGCTAAAAGTGAATAGAAAAATTGAGGGATATATTTACCAAAGTAAATTTCTAACTGCTCTACTCCTTCAATTGAAAGTTGAACAACTCCTGATGTCTTTTCAGATTTCTGATAATCCATCCCTAAACGTAACAATTTCTCATATACTAAACGACGTAATGTCGCACGTGCATTCGCAGATGACTTATATGAAAATGTCCCATATAAATGGTGACTCACTAATTTAACAATTAGGGCAATTACAATAATAATAATCCCCATCGTTAATGAGACATGCTTCGTTAACATATAATCCGACATTGCTGTCCATAGTGATCCACTAGTCAAATTTAATGTTTGTCCCGCTACCATCACATTTATTAATTGACCAATTAATAAAACAATAATGATATTACAAATAATCCCAATCCAACTACATAAAATAGTTAACCCCATATATTTTTTGGATTCATCACAAATCGAGATGAGCCTTTTATTGATCATCATATCTATTTCAACTCCATTTCTTCTCCGCTTAACGTTATCTATGATAATGATTATCATTAACTCTCGTTTTCTAGTATAGCATAGATCTTTCTAATTTTTATAACTATATTCACTTCTTTACCCTTTTCAACATTTTTATCCGATAGATTGTAATATTAAGTG